>CALAEC010000052.1 GCA_937890785.1 uncultured Actinomycetes bacterium | reverse complement strand
CTCAACGGCGGGGCCGGCACCGACACCTGCCGAGGCGGTGGCGGGCGCGACGTCATCCGTCGCTGCGAGCGATAGCGGCCGAGGCCTTACCTCCTCCGCCGGGTAGGATTCGGTTCCGAACCCGGCGGAGGAGGAGAGCGTTGACCACCGCACACATCTGGATGCGCAAGAAGGCCGGGATGTCGGACGAGGAGTTCCGCGACTACTGGCTCACCACGCACGCGCCGATCGCCCGCGACGGGTACGAGCACCTGAGGAGCTATGTCGTGCACCTCGTCACCCGGGTGCCTGAGGGACAGGAGCGGCCGTTCGATGGCGTGGCCGAGCTCTCCTGGGACGACCGGGACGGCTTCAAGGCCGACATGGCCAGCGAGACCGCGGCGGTGAGCACGAAGGACCTCGAGAACTTCACGGACGCCTTCGGCCTGCTCTTCGTGGACCGGCATGTCGTGAAGTAGTGCGAGCCCTGGAGCTCCGCCGACACGCCCCGCGAGACCCCGAGGCCGACGCCCTGTCGGAACAGGGCCGAGCCCTGGCGCTCCACGTCGGCAAGAACCTCCCGGGAGGGTACGCCGCCGTGTTCACCTCACCGGCCCGGCGGGCCGCCGAGACCGCGGCCTGGTTCCTGCGGGGGCTGGGCCAGCAGCTCCCGGCCGACCACGGCGTGGACGAGGGTCTGGCCTCCCCGGTCGAGGACCGCTGGCGGGCCGCGGCGAAGGCCGCCTCTATCGGGCGGATCGACGCCGTCCGCGACCAGGACGCCGAGCTGGTGGACGAGGAGTCGACCCGCCTGGCCGAGGCAGTGCACCGGCTCCTGGCCGAGATCCCCGAGGGCGGCCGGGGCCTGGCCATCGGCCACAGCCCGCTGATCGAGGCCGCCGTGTACGGCCTGACCGGGCAGGTGATCGAGCCGCTGGCCGAGTGCGAGGGGATCCTGGTCGAGGAGGATGGCGGCGGGGTGCGGCTGGCCGCCGAATACCGGGTGGAGTGAGCCGATGCCGATGCGAGGCGCGGAGCTGAAGGCGTTCCTCGAAGAGATCCGCCTGTGCCATTGGGCCACGGTGGACTCCGAGGGCCGCCCCCGGGTTCGGCCGCTCTGGTACCTCTACGCCGACCGGGCCTTCTGGTTCACCACGCGGCTGGAGCTTCGGCACACCGGCCGGGACGTGGTGGCCGGGTCGCCCGTGGCGGTCTCGATCGCCAGCGAGCAGCGCCCGTACCGGGCCGTCATCCTCCACGGGACGCCGGCGGTGTGGGAGGAGGACCGCGACCGGTGGCTGGAGCGGATCGCCACGAGGTACGGTGAGGCGGAGGGCCGCCGGTGGCTCGCCGGCGCGCTGAAGGAGCCCGACCGCGTGGCCCTGCGGCTGGTCCCGGACGAGATGATCACCTGGGACTACGGCAAGGGCGACTACCACCGGATGCAGAAGGGCGAGTCGCTCCGCTCCGAGCTTCCCTGATCTCCCCGAGGGGTATCATCGAAACGAGGAGGTGGTGCCATGCGCCGCTACCTCGTGGTCGCCAACCAGACGCTCGGGGGCGAGCACCTCGCCGAGAAGGTCAGGGCGTGCCTGGCCGCCGGCCCGTCCCGGTTCCACATCCTGGTCCCCGCCACCCAGCCGCAGGATCACGCGGTGTGGACGGAGGGCGAGGCTCGGGCCATCGCATCCCGGCGCCTCGAGCAGGCTCTGGAGCGGTTCCGGGAGCTCGGCGCCCAGGCGGATGGGGAGGTCGGCGACGAGGTTCCGCTCCAGGCCATCACCGACGCGGTCCGGGGCCAGATGTTCGACGAGATCATCCTGTCGACCCTGCCGCCGGGGCTGTCCCGGTGGCTCCGCCAGGACCTCCCCCACCGAGTCGAGCGGACGTTCGACGTCACGGTGACCCACGTCGTCGGCGAATCGGAGAGCGTGGATTGAACGACCCAGGACTGAGCCGCTCTGGCGGCGCGGGTCAGAGCTCGAGGAGCGGTTCCAGGCCGACGGTGAGGCCGGGCCGCCGGCGCACCTCGCGGATCGCCAGGAGGACGCCGGGCACGTAGCACGAGCGATCCGGGGCGTCGTGGCGGATCGTCACCGTCTGGCCCTGCGCCCCGAAGATGACCTCCTGGTGCGCCACGAGCCCGGGCAGCCGGACGCTGTGCACCCGGACACCCTCGACGTCCCCACCGCGGAAGGCCTCACCACCGGCGGGGCCGGACCAGGCCTCCTTCCGGGCGGCGGCCATCCTTCGGGCGGTGGCCGCGGCGGTCCCGCTGGGGGCGTCGACCTTCTGGTCGTGGTGGAGCTCGATCACCTCGGCCGCCGGGAAGAACCGGGCTGCCTCCTCGGCCAGCCGCTGGGCGACGACCGCGCCGATGGCGAAGTTCGGGGCCACCACCACACCGACCTCGGGCTTCTCGGCCAGCCACCCGCGGATGCGGTCCAGCTCCGCCGGCCCGATCCCCGTGGTCCCCACCACCGCGTGGATCCCGTGCTCGACGCAGAAACGCACGTTCTCCATGACCGCGTCGGGACGGGTGAAGTCGACCGCAACCTCGGTGTCCGCCTCGACCACGGCTTCGGGCCGGTCTGCGACCACGACGTCGCCGGGGGCCGACTGCCCGGCGCTCGAACGAGCAACGGCAGCGACGAGGTCCATATCCGGCTCGTTGCTGATCGCGGCGCAGAGGATCGAGCCCATCCTTCCGCGGGCGCCGAACACCCCGACCCGGATCATGTCCGGGCGAACTCTCCGAACTCGCCGTCGTCGAACGGCCCGATCACGGTGACGGCCCGAGGCCGGCGGAGGACCTCCTCGGCCACCTTCCGGGCGTCGTCGGCGCTCACGGCGTCGATCCGTTCCAGAACGTCGTCGAGCCCGATCACCTCGCCGTGGGCGATCTCCGACTTCGCCACCCGGCTCATGCGGGCGCTGGTCTCCTCGAGCGAGAGGACCATCGACCCCCTCATGTGGCTCTTGGCGCGGTCCAGCTCCTGGTCCGTCAGGCCCTTCTCGGCCACGGTCTCGAGCTCCCGATCGATCAGCCCGAGGACGTCCTTCGCTCGCGACGGCGCCGTCCCGGCGTAGATCACGAACGCGCCGGTCTGAGCGAACAACGAGTGATACGAGAACACCGAATACACCAGGCCGCGCTTCTCCCGGATCTCCTGGAACAGCCGGGACGACATCCCGCCGCCGATCGCGTCGTTCACCACCCCCATGGCGAACCGGCGCGGATCGTTCCGGGACAGCCCGGCGGTGCCCACGCAGATGTGGGCCTGCTCGGTCTGGCGGCGCCGCACGTGCGCGCCGCCGGTGGGAGCCGGCGGTCGTCCTTGGTCCGGCACGACGGTTCCCCGCGGATCGCCCGTCTCGGTCGTGTCGATGAACCGGGACACCATCTCCTCGAGGTGGTCGTGGTCGAGGTTGCCCGCTGCCGCCACGACGAAGTTGCCCGGAACGTAGTGGCGCTTCCAGAACCGCCGGACCTGGTCTCGGGACATCGCCGAGATCGTCTCCACCGTCCCCAGGACGGAGCGACCGATCGGGTGCCCCGGCCACAGGTTCTCCATGAACAGGTCGTGCACGAGCTCGTCCGGCGCATCCTCGTGCATGTTGATCTCCTCGAGGATCACCGTGCGCTCGGCGTCGAGGTCGGCCGCCCGGATCAGCGAATGCTGGATCATGTCGCACAGAGCCTCGACCGCCATCGGCAGATCTCGGTCCAGGACTCGCGCGTAGAACGCGGTGTGCTCCTTGGCCGTGAACGCGTTCAGGTCGCCGCCGACCACGTCGAACGCCTCGGCGATCTCCCGCGCCGTCCTGGTCTTCGTCCCCTTGAACAGGAGGTGCTCCAGGAAGTGTGATGCGCCGGAGATCCGGGGGTGCTCGTCCCTGGACCCCGCGGTCACCCAGACACCGAGCGAGACCGAGCGGACCCACGGCATGTGCTCGGTGACCAGGCGCATGCCGGAGTCGTGCTCGCTGCGGCGGATGGTGCCGCGGTCGCGGTCGGTCAGCTCACTCCTCCCGGGGTCGCGGCGGCCGGCGCCCACGCTCGCCGCGACCCCGGTCCCGGCCGCGGTCCCCGCGGTCGCCCCGGCCTCGGTCGCGCCCGCGATCCCGGCGGGGGGCGGGCTCCTCCTCCTGGGCCTTGGTCAGCAGCTGCTGCACGTCCTCGTCGTTCATGTCTTCCCAGATCGGGTCGATGGCGATCCGCCGGCCGCCGTCCTCGACCCGGGTCACGATGACCTCGAGCTCATCGCCGACGTTGAGGACCTCCTCGACCGAGCTCACCCGCTTCCCCCGGCCTAGCTTCGAGATGTGCATCAGGCCGTCCTGGCCCGGAAGGATGTTCACGAACGCACCGAACGTGGTGGTCTTCACCACCTTGCCGTGGAACCGTTCCCCCACCTCCGGCAGTCTCGGGTTGAGGATCTCGTCGATCATCTGGATGGCCCGCTCGGCGCCTTCGCCCTCGCGCGACCCGATGAACACCGTGCCGTCGTCCTGGATGTCGATGTCGGCGCCGGTGGCGGCGATGATCTCGTTGATCCGCTTGCCCTTCGGCCCGATGATCTCGCCGATCTTGTCGACGGGGATCTGCTTGGTGACCACGCGAGGAGCCTTCGTCGAGAGGACCTCCCGCGGCTCGGGGATCGTCTCCAGCATCCGGTCGAGGATGTAGAGCCTGGCCTCACGGGCCTGCTTCAGGGCCCCGTTGAGGACCTCGGCCGGCAGGCCGGTGACCTTAGTGTCGAGCTGGAGCGCGGTGACGAAGTCGCGGGTCCCGGCCACCTTGAAGTCCATGTCGCCCAGGGCGTCCTCGGCCCCGAGGATGTCGGTCAGCGTGACGAAGTCGCCGCCCTCCGCGATCAGCCCCATGGCGATCCCCGCCACCGGCCCCAGGATCGGCACTCCGGCATCCATCAGCGACAGCGTCGAGGCGCACACGCTGGCCATCGAGGTGGAGCCGTTCGACTGGAGGACGTCCGAGACCAGCCGCAGCGTGTAGGGGAACTCCTGCTCGTCGGGGATCACCGGCACCATGGCTCGCTCGGCCAGGGCGCCGTGGCCGATCTCCCGGCGCTTCGGCCCGCGCATGAAGCCGGTCTCCCCGGTCGAGAACGGCGGGAAGTTGTAGTGGTGGATGTAGCGCTTGCTCTCCTCGGGGTCGATCGTGTCGATCGTCTGGGTCATCCGGAGCATCCCCAGCGTGGCCACGTTCAGGACCTGGGTCTCGCCCCGCTGGAACAGCCCCGAGCCGTGGGCCCGGGGGATCAGCCCGACCTCGCACGAGATCGGGCGGAGCTCGTCGGCCTTCCGGCCGTCGATCCGGATGCCCTCCTCGACCACGCGGCGGCGCATCGCGTCCTTCTGGAGGTCCTTGAAGTACCGGGCCACCTGTTGGACCCGTGCGGCGTGGGCCTCCTCGTCCCAGGCCTCGGACAGGTGCTTGCCCAGCTCGGCCTTGATCGTGTCCAGCGCCTCGTTCCGCTCGGCCTTGTCGGCGATGGTGAGGGCCTGGGCCACCCGGCCGCGGGCGAACGCGTCGACCGCGGTCGTGACCTCGTCCTCGTAGTCGACCTCGATCGGGAACTCACCCTCGGTCGCGCCGACGCGCTCCATGAACCCGCGCTGGAAGTCGACGATCTCGCCGATGGCCCGCTTGGCCTCCTCGAGCCCTTCGGCCACGATCTCCTCGGTCGGCGCCGGATCGCCGTCGGCGATGTGCTTCAGCGCTTCGTCGGGAGCTTCCCCCTCGACCATCAGGATGTCGACGCCGCCCATGTCGTTCTTCCGGCCGGCCACCACCATGTCGAAGGTGGCCAGGTCGAGGTCCTGATAGGTCGGGTTGACCTTCCACCGCCCGTTCAGGAGGCCCACCCGGACGGCCGCCACCGGTCCGTCGAAGGGCAGGCCGGCCAGCGACGCGGCCAGCCCCGCCCCGTTGATACCGGGAACGTCGTAGGGGTTGGCCTGGTCCGCGGAGAGCACGGTGCACACGACGTGCACCTCCTGGCGGAATCCCTTGCGGAAGGTCGGGCGGAGGGGCCGGTCGATCAGCCGGGCCGTGAGGATGGCGGTCTCCGACGGCCGCCCCTCCCGGCGGAAGAAGCCGCCGGGGATCTTCCCGGCCGCGTACATCCGCTCCTCCACGTCGACCGTGAGGGGGAAGAAGTCGATGCCCTCGCGGGCCGGACCGCTCGTGCAGGTCACCAGGACCTGGGTCTCGCCGATCGTCACGACGACCGAGCCGCCGGCCAGCATGGCCAGCTTGCCGGTCTCGAACGTGATGTCCGCGCCGCCGACGGTGCGCGTGTCCTTGGTCACTGCCATTCCTGTGCTCCTCTCTCGGTGAGGAGCGGGGAGCGGGCCAGTTGTCAGTGGTGGGCCTCGGGCCGAGGTCCGGGGTCCGCGACTGAAAACTGACCGCGCGGCATCCCGCTCCTTCTGGTCACGGGTTCGTCGTGGGCCGGGCGATCCCCTCCTTCGTCTACCGCCGAAGGCCTAAGCGAGCGATCAGCGCCCGGTACCGCTCCACGTCGCTCCGGCGGAGGTACTCGAGGAGCCGCCGGCGGCGCCCCACCATCTGGAGGAGGCCTCGGCGGGAGTGGTGGTCGCTCGAATGGGTCCTGAGGTGCTGGGTCAGCTCGTCGATCCGCTTCGACAGGACCGCGATCTGGACCTCGGGGGAGCCGGTGTCTCCATCCGTCCTGCGATGCTGCTCGATGATGCCGGCCTTCGCGTCCTTCGTCAGCGTCATCGCAGGTCAGGGTATCACAGGCGGGCGCTCCTTCCCCGCCACGAGCCGCCGAGTGGCCTCGACGTCGAGGCCGATCTGCCGGCTCAGCTCACCGGGCCCATCGAACGCGACCTCGTCGCGGAGCCGTGCCCAGAACTCGATGCCGAGCACGGCACCCGTCAGGTCGCCGTCGAAGCCAAGGAGGTAGGCCTCCAGGTGGAGGGGCTCGCGGCCGAAGGTGGGGTTGACGCCGACGTTGATGGCCGCCGGCCAGGAGGCATCGCCGGCGATGGCCCGGCCCGCATAGACCCCACGGCCGGGCAGGAGGATGGCCTCGGGGGTGCGCAGGTTGGCGGTGGGGAACCCGAGCTCCCGCCCTCGCCCGGCCCCTGGGACCACGGCCCCCTCCACGGCGTAGCGGCGGCCCAGCGCCATCTCGGGCCACTCGAGATCCCCGGCGGATAGCGCATCGCGGATCGAGCTCGAGGAGACGCGCCGGCCGGCGAGCAGCACGGTCGCCATGCCCTCGGCCGAGAACCCGTGGACTTCCCCGAGGTCGGTCAGCGTGGCCACGGTTCCGGCAGCCCGATGGCCGAACGTGAAGCTCGATCCGACGGCGACGTGCCGAGCGTGCAGCCCCCGGATCAGCACGCGCTCGATGAACTCCTCGGGTGACCATCTGCTGACCGCTTCGGTGAACTCCAGAACGAACAGGACGTCGATGCCGAGGGCCTCGATCAGCTCGGCCTTCCGGCGCGGGGTGGTCAGAAGCTTCGGGGTCTTGCCGGGCGACAGCGTCTCCAGGGGATGGCGATCGAACGTGACGGCCACCGCGCGGAGTCCCCGCTCGCGGGCCACGGCGAGGGCCCGGCCGATCACGGCGCGGTGTCCGGCGTGCACCCCGTCGAACACGCCGATCGTGACCGACGCCTCGCCGGCGATCGGAAGCGAACGGCTTCCCTGGACGACCTCCATCGCCTCAGCGTACCGAAGGCTCAGCGCGGGATGACCACCTCGGGGCATGCCCGGGTGCCGCAATCGCGGTAGACGCCAACGAGCCGGCCGTCGGGATCCACGGCGGCATGGAACCCCGGCCCGTCCGGCGGTCCCAGCGGCCGGCCGTGCCGGGCCGCCTCGGCCTCGTCCTCGGTCAGCGCCATCCGCGGGAGGTGGTCCACGGCTCGCTCGAGCGGAAGGAGCGGGCCCGGCGCGTCCGGCGACGATGCGTCCTCGAGTCGGAACGGCCCGATCCCTGTCCGGACCAGCCGGACGAGGTGCGCGCCGGTCCCGAGGCGCTGGCCGAGGTCGGCGGCGAGCGACCGGACGTACGTCCCCCCGGATACGATCGCGCGGAACTCGACGTCACGGCCGTCGAACCCACGAAGGTCGAACGCATCCACCCTCACCGTCCGGGGTTCGGCCTCCAGCGCCCGACCGGCCCGGGCCTCCCGGTGGAGCCTGCGGCCGCCGACCTTCACCGCCGAATACGCCGGCGGGCGCTGCTGCAGCTCTCCGGTCAGCCCCGCCATCCCCGCCCCCACGTCGGCTTCGGAGGCGTCCACCCTCGCGGTCCGCACGATCTGCCCATCGGCGTCGAGCGTGTCGGTCTCCTCCCCGAGGCGCGCGGTCCCCTGGTACTCCTTGTCCATGTCGCCGAGGAACCGAAGCAGGCGCGTGGCCCGGCCCACGCCGAGGACCAGCAGGCCGGTGGCCATGGGGTCGAGCGTGCCGGCGTGCCCGACCTTCCGGATGCTCAGCGCTCGGCGGACGGCATCGACGGCGTCGTGGGACGTGATCCCCTTCGGCTTGTCGATCAGCAGCAGCCCGTGGCCCACCGCGTCAGGGCGCGGCCGTCGTGGGGTTGACGGCAACGAGCACGTCGACCAGCGCCGCCACCGACTCCTCGAGCGATACCTTGGACGTGTACCCGGCGGCCAGCCGGTGCCCGCCGCCGCCGAACCGCTCGGTGATGGCCGCGACGTCCGTGTCGCCCCGGGATCGGAGCGACACCTTGAAGCCCCCGCCGACCTGCTCCTTCAGCACCGCGGCCACATCGGCCTCCCGGGCGGTCCGCACCACATCGATCAGTTCGTCGGTCTCGTGGATCGCCACGCCACCTTCCTCGAGATCGGCCCTGAGGACGTACGCCCACACGAGATTGGCCTCCGGCACCAACGTCACGCGCTGGAGCAGTCGCCCCAACAGCCGCAGGTACGGGACGCTTCCGTCGGCGTACAGCGCCTGGGCCAGGCGGGCGTGATCGAATGCCTCCTCCCGGAGTCGGGCCGCGATCCGGAGGACCTCTGGCGAGGTGTTCTCGAACTGGAACCGGCCGGTATCGGTCACCATGCCCGCGTACAGGCATGCCGCGACCTCGGGCGTGAGGTCGCCGCTCATCCGTTCGATCAGGCGGAACACCAGCTCGGCCGTGGCGGAGGCCTCGGGCTCCACGATGTTGATGGTGCCGAACCCGGGGTTGGTCCGGTGATGGTCGATGCAGATCACGGCGCCGGCCCGCTCCACCAGGTGCGACAGCCCGTCGAGCCGGTCGATGCCCGCCGCGTCGAGGGTCACCAGCACGGCAGGCTGCTTGGGGAGGTCCCCCGGCGCCACGAGGTGCTCACGGCCGGGGAGAGCCTCGACCCACCTCGGCAGGTCGGACGGTGGGTTCGGGGACGCCGCGGTCACCGCTGCTCCCCGATGGGCCAAGAACACGGCCAGCGCCAGCATCGATCCCATCGCGTCGGGGTCGGGGTTGACGTGACAGACCAGCGTCACCCGCTCCGCGCCGTCGAGCACGCGGACGGCCTCGTCCCACGCCTCAGCCGTCGCCACCGCCGGCGTCCTCCTCGTGGATGCGGCGGAGCAGCTCCTCGACCCGCTCGACCCGGGGGCCGCTGTCGTCCTCCTCGAACTCGAGCTCGGGGAGGAACTTCAGCCGAACCTCGTGGCCGAGCACCGCCCGGAGGTGACCGCGGGCGGAGCGGAGGCCGGCCCGCGTGGCCTTGCGCTGGGCCTCGTCGCCGAGAGCCGTGTAGAGCACCCGCGCCCGGCGGAGGTCGGGCGTCACCCGCACGCCGGTCACGGTGACGAAGCCCACCCGGGGATCCTTGAGCCTGGGGATCTCCTCGGCCAGGACCTCGCGGAACTCCTCGGAGACCCGGTCGGGACGCTTCCCTTCGGGCATGTCAATCGTCCTGGGCGTGGAGGGTCATCGTATGGTCGATGATCTCCACCGTCGGGTGGCTCGATACGTAGCGCTCGATCTCGTGCATCACCTTGCGCAGCTGGAAGGCCTCGGCGGAGACCGCAGACACGCCCAGCCGGGTTCGCTGCCACCGGTCCTGGTGGTCGACCTCGGCCACGGCCACGTTGAACCGCTGCCGGATGCCCTGGGTCAGCCGTTTCACCACGTGCCGCTTCTCCTTCAGCGAGGTGGCGCCAGGGATGCGGATGTCGAAGGCCGACAACGCCACCAGCATGGCTCTACAGGCTGCGAGCGATCTCCCGGACCTCGTACGCCTCCAGAACGTCGCCCTCCTTGACGTCCTGGAAGTTCTCGAGCCCGATCCCACACTCGAACCCCTCCTGGACCTCGCGGAC
Organism: uncultured Actinomycetes bacterium; assembly: GCA_937890785.1. GTDB lineage: Bacteria > Actinomycetota > UBA4738 > UBA4738 > CALAEC01 > CALAEC01. Next base: position 25,448 of record CALAEC010000052.1, on the reverse strand, counting down.
GTCGTCCTTGAACCGGCGGAGCGACGCCACCCGACCGTCGTACACGACGGTCCCGTCCCGCACCAGACGGATGCGCGATCCCCTGGTGATCGTTCCCTGCGTCACGTAGCACCCCGCGACCATGCCGAGGCGAGGGACCCGGAACGTCGCTCGGACCTCGGCCCGCCCCAGCTCGACCTCCTGCTCCTCGGGGGCAAGAAGGCCGGACAGCGCCTGCTTCACCTCGTCGACGACCTGGTAGATGACCCGGTGGAGCCGGATGTCGACACCCTCACGCTCGGCCAGCTCCCGGGCGCCCTGGTCGGGCCGCACGTTGAAGCCGATCACCACGCCCTCGGACGCCAACGCCAGGTTCACGTCGTCCTCGGTGACCGCGCCGACACCCTGCCGGAGGATCCGAACGGCCACCTCGTCCGTCGACAGCTTCTCGAGCGCGTCGGCCAGCGCCTCGACGGAGCCCTGGGCGTCCGCCTTGAGGATGATCCGAAGCTCGGCGGCCTCGCCCTCCCGTGCCGACGCCATGACGTCCTCGAGGCGGACGGCCGGACGAGCTGCCACGAGCTCGGCCGCCCGGACTCGGGTCTCTCGCTCCTGGGCGATATGCCGGGCTCCCTTCTCGTTCTCCACCACCCGGAACTCGTCGCCGGCCTCGGGGACCCGGGACCACCCCAGCACCTGGACCGGACGTCCCGGCGGGGCCTCCTCGACCGGCTGGCCGTTCTCGTCGAGCATGGCCCGGGCCCGTCCGTGGGCGGCGCCGCACACGATGGCGTCGCCGACCCGGAGGGTGCCTCGCTGGACCAGCACGGTGGCCACGGGACCCCGCCCCTTGTCGAGGTGGGCCTCGATGGCCACGCCGCGCGCCGGGCGGTCCGGATCGGCCTTCAGCTCCTGGAGCTCCGACACCACCAGGATCGTCTCGAGCAGCTTGTCGAGCCCCTGCCCGGTCTTCGCGGACACGTCGACGAACTCGAAGTCGCCGCCCCACTCCGAGGTCTGGATCCCCTGCTCTGCCAGCTGCTGACGGACCCGCACCGGGTCGGCTTCCGGCTTGTCGACCTTGTTGACGGCGACCACGATCGGCACCCCGGCGGCCCGGGCGTGGTCGATCGCCTCCACGGTCTGAGGCATGACACCGTCGTCGGCCGCCACCACCAGCACGGCGATGTCGGTCACCCGCGCGCCCCGGGCCCGCATGGCGGTGAACGCCTCGTGGCCCGGCGTGTCGATGAACGTGACCAGGCTCCCGTTCTGGTGAACCTGGTACGCGCCGATGTGCTGGGTGATCCCTCCGGCCTCGCCCGAGACCACGTCGCTATGGCGGATCGAGTCGAGCAGGAGCGTCTTGCCGTGATCGACGTGGCCCATCACGGTCACGACCGGCGGGCGGGGCCGAAGCTTGGCCGGGTCGACCTCCTCTTCCTCTTCCTGCTCCTCGACCTCGTCCTCGTCAGGAGCCACGATCTCCGGCTCGAACCCGTACGCCCGGGCCAGCAGCTCCACGGCCTCGTCGGACAGCGACTGCGTGATCGTCACCATCTCGCCGAGCTCGAGCATCTTCTTGATGAGGTCGGTGGGCTGGGCGTCGAGGCGCTCGGCCAGCTCCTTGAGGATGATGCCGCGTGGCACCCGGATCCCGGGGCGCTCCGGCTGCGCGGCCGGCTCCTCGGGCTCGGCCGGTGCCTCCACGGTGACGGTCGCCTCGCCATCGCCGGGCGCTTGTTCGGCGGCCGGGGATGGCTCCTCGACGGCGGGCTTCCTCCGGCGGCGGGTGGGAAGGGGCTCCTCCGTGACGACCTTGGGACGGCCTGCGGGGACCGCCTTCCCTCCGGAGGCCCGCAGTCGAGGGACGGCCTCGTCGGGCACGCTGGACGAGGCGGTCAGGCCCTCGTAGCCCATCTGGGCCAGGGACTCCACCAGGTCCTTGCTCTTCGTGCCGAGCTCCTTGGCGAGCTCGTGGATCCTCATCCTCGTTCGATCTCCTGCTCGATCCTGTTCCCTAGCGTATCCAAATCACGAGGAGGCAGGCTGACCCGAAGGGCCCGCCCCAGCACCCGGGGCGCCGCGATGGCGCAGCTCCGACGTCGGCAGACGTACGCTCCCCTCCCGGCTGCCGAGCCCGTCGGGTCGGTGCCGATGCGCCCGTCCGGATGGCGGACGATCCGGAGGAGCGCTCGCTTGGGCCGGCGGGTCCGACAGGCCACGCAGGACCGCTCGGGCCCGCTCAGCCCGCGGCCTCCTGGGCCTGCCTCTGGTGCGCGGGGATGCCGCAGTAGTCCGACCCCGGCTTCGCCGGGTTCGAACACCGCTCCCCGCTCGCCAACACCGCCCTGCACCGCCGCTCCCCCTCCACGTCCACCGAGGGTTCACCGGCCCCGACTCTGGAGGCGTCGGCGCCACCTTCGGTCACAAGAGGTGTTCCCTCCGGTGCCGCCTCCGCCTCGACGGTTGGGGCCGAGGCCTCGCCGGAGGCGACACCTCTCGTCGCCGAAGGTGAGGCCGAGGCCCCCAGAGTCGATCCGGAAGCCTCCGGCGAGGCCGGGGTCGGGGCTTCTGCGGGGGCCGAAGGTCGGGGGCGGGGGGCCGAGGCCTCCTCGGCGGCCTGGGACTCGCTCTTGATATCGATCCGCCACCCCGTGAGGCGCGCGGCGAGCCGAGCGTTCTGTCCCTCCTTCCCGATCGCCAGCGATAGCTGGTAGTCGGGCACGATCACGAGGGCTGTCTGGGTGTCCTGATCGATCCGGACCTCCTTGACCGAAGCAGGCTGCAAGGCCTTGGCCACGAACCGCGAGGGATCGTCCGACCACTCGACGACGTCGATCTTCTCGCCGCGAAGCTCGTTGACGACCATGCGTACCCGCGACCCCTTCGCGCCGACGCACGCCCCCACCGGGTCGACGCCCGGCTCGTTCGAGGCCACTGCGATCTTCGACCGGTGCCCGGGCTCCCGGGCCACGGCCTTGATCTCCACCATCCCCTCGGCGATCTCGGGCACCTCCATCGCGAACAGCTTCTTGAGCAGCTCGGGATGGGTCCGGGACACCACGATCTGGGGGCCCTTGCTGGTGCGTCGTACCTCGACGATGTAGGCCTTGAGCCGCTCGCCGTGCCGGTACGACTCCGAGGGAGTCTTCTCCTGGAACGGGAGGAGCGCCTCCACCTTTCCGAGGTCGAGGATCGCGTAACGGTGGGAGTCCTGCTGGACGATCCCGGTCACCACGTCGCCCTCCCGCCCGGCGAACTCCTCGTAGGTGATCTCCCGCTCGGCGTCCCGAAGCTTCTGGAGGATCACCTGCTTCGCGGTCTGCGCGGCGATGCGGCCGGTGAAGTCAGCGGTGAGCTCGACCTCCTTCTCCGAGGTGACCTTGCCATCCTCGTCGAGCTCCTGGAGGAACGCGCGCATCTCGCCGGTCGCGGGGTCGAGGGTGACCCGGACGTCCTCGGTTTCGGCCTCCTCTTCCGGCAGATGCATGGCGGACTTGTACGCCGAAGCCAGGGCCTCCTCGAGGCCCCGCAGGATCGTCTCGAAGGAGATCCCCTTCTCGCGCTCCAGCTCCCGAAGCGCCTGCACCAGCTCCTCGCCCTTCACTCCCTGCTCCTCTTCGCCTTCCTCAGCTCCTCGTCCCAGTCCACCACCAGGCGGGCCGAAGCGATGTCCTCGTACCGAACGGTCCGCTCGCCGGCGTCCGTGCCGACCGTGGCGGACTCCTCGTCGGCAGCGAGCAGGCTCCCCGTCAGGGTCTCCCGTTCGCCGCCGGCTTCGACCCGGATCCGAACGCGCTCTCCCAGGCGCCCCGCGAAGTCCGCCGGCCGGCGGAGCGGCCGCTCCACGCCCGGCGAGCTCAGCTCGAGCGAGTACGGGCCGGGGTCGAACCCCTCGACGTCCAACCGCCGCGAGACCCGCTCGCTGACCTCGGCGATCGTGTCGAGGTCGAGGCCGCCCTGCTGGTCTACGGTCACCCGGAGGATGCGCCGCTTCCCCTCGCGGCGCATCTCCACGTCCACGAGGTCGAGGCCGGCGGCCTCCACCACCGGCGCCACCAGCGCCTCCAGGTCCATCGCCCCCAAAAAAAAGGTGGGCCCCCGCCCACTCGGGTGAAGCTACGTCTCCGATTCCCCAGTATAGCGCGCGCTACAGGGCCCGGCGCTGGCCGCCCGGCTGTCCCCAGTGGTCCCGGCGGTTCATCCGGCGGGCCAGGCGAGGCTCGTCCCAGTCGCGGTGGAAGGGAACCTCCATGTCCCGGCAGGCCTCCTCGGCGACCTCAGCCGAGGGGAACACCGCGCGGGTCCAGTTGCCTCCCACGTCGATCAGCACGCAGTCCCAGGTGTTGAGGCCGCATCGCTGGATCACGGCCTCCACGTCCTCTCGCAGGATGGCGAACGTGCGCACGTCGAGCGGGACAGACACGGCCATGCCGGGACGGTATCACGCTATCCTCCTCGCCATGGCGCTCCCCCGGCAGGATGACGACTTCCCCGCCTGGTACCAGGAGGTCGTGAAACAGGCCGAGCTGGCCGAGCCGTCGCTGGCCCGGGGCACCATGGTGATCCGGCCCTACGGCTTCGCCATCTGGGAGGCGATCCAGCGCGCCGTCGACGACCGGATCAAGGCCACCGGCCACCAGAACCTGTACTTCCCGATGTTCATCCCGTACCGGCTCCTGGAGCGGGAGGCCGAGCACGTCGAGGGGTTCGCTCCCGAGGTAGCGGTGGTCACCCACGCAGGCGGCGAGGAGCTCGCCGAGCCGCTGGTCGTCCGTCCCACGTCGGAGACGATCATCTGGGACACGTACGCCCGGTGGGTCCAGTCCTACCGGGACCTTCCGCTCCTCTACAACCAGTGGGCCAACGTGGTGCGGTGGGAGCTGCGGCCCCGGCTGTTCCTCCGGACCACCGAGTTCCTGTGGCAGGAAGGGCACACCGCCCACGAGACCGCCGACGAGGCCGTCGAGGAGTCGCTGAAGATCCTCCACCACGTGTACCGCGAAGCGTACGAGGAGGTCATGGCCATCCCAGTGCATGCCGGCCGGAAGTCGCCGTCCGAGCGGTTCCCGGGAGCGGTGGAGACCTACACGCTCGAGGCGCTGATGCGGGACCGCAAGGCGCTCCAGGGGTGCACCTCCCACTACCTCGGGCAGAACTTCGCCAAGGCGTACGGCGTCTCGTTCCTGAACCGTCAGGGGGAGCAGGAGCTGGCCTACGCCACCTCCTGGGGGCTCAGCACCCGGGCGGTCGGGGGCGTGATCATGACCCACGGCGACGACGCCGGCCTCCGGCTCCCTCCGGCCCTCGCGCCGGTGCAGGTCGTGATCGTCCCGATCTTCCGGACCGACGACGAACGTGGACGAGTGCTCGAGGCGAGCCGGCGGCTGGCCGACGAGCTGGAGGGCCTCCGGGTGCGCATCGACGATCGCGACGACCTCCGGCCGGGGTTCAAGTTCAACCACTGGGAGCTCCGGGGCGTGCCGGTCCGGATCGAGCTCGGCCCGCGCGACCTCGATGCCGAGCGTGCCACCCTCGTGCCCCGGCTCACCGGCGAGAAGGAAGAGGTCCCCCTCCCAAAGCTCGGCGACCGGGTCCGGGAGGCGCTGGACCGGTCGCAGCGCGGCCTGTTCGAGGACGCTCGGGCGTTCCGCGACCAGCACACCTTCCGGCCGAACGACCTGGTGGAGATGAAGACGCTGCTGCGGGAGCCCGGCGGCTTCATGCTGACCGGCTGGTGCGGGTCCGAGGAGTGCGAGGCGAAGGTCAAGGAGGAGACGAAGGCCACGATCCGGTACCTCCCGGTGGAGCCCTCGCCTCCCGAGGGGCCATGCATCGTCTGTGGGAAGTCCGCCGTCGACGAGGCCTCGTGGGCGCTGGCGTACTGAGGCCCCGGTGACCACAGACCGACTCGAGGCCTTCAGCGACGGTGTCATGGCCATCGCCATCACCCTGTTGGTCATCGAGATCGATGTGCCAACGGAACGGGGCGCTGAGCTCGGGCAAGCCCTCCTGCATCAGTGGCCGAGCTACCTCGCCTACCTGATCAGCTTCACGGTCATCGGGATCATCTGGGTCAACCACCACGGCATCCTGGCACTGGTGGCCCGGGTGGACCGGCCCCTGCTCTATCTCAATCTCCTGGTGCTGCTGGCAGTGGCGGGGATCCCCTTCCCGACGGCGCTCGTCGCCGAGCACCTCCAGTCGCCCGGCGTCGACGCCAGGATCGCCGCGGCCGTGTACGGGGGGTGGGCCACGCTCGTCGCCGTGAGCATCAACCTGCTGTGGCGATGGATCGTCCACGACGCCCGACTGATCCACGAGCACCTCGACCTCAGCGCCCTCCGGGCGAACACACGTCGATTCAGCCTGGGGCTGCTGATCTATCCGATGACGATCGGGATCGCCTTCCTCAGCCCGATCTGGGCCCTGGTGGTGCACGGGCTCGTGGCCGTCTACTACGTGGTCGACCAGTTCGCCCGAGGCGGGGTTCGACTGGAGAACTGAGTCAGCGGTCGGCGGCCATCTTCTTGGCCTCGGCTACCAGGGCCTCGACGAAGCGGTCCTCGGGGATCCGGTGCTCCTGGACCTCGCCGCGGACGATCAGCTGGCCGTAGCCCTTTCCCGCCGCGATCCCCAGGTCGGCCTCCCGAGCCTCGCCGGGCCCGTTCACCACGCAGCCCATCACCGCCACCCGGATCGGCGTGGTGATGCCCTCGCGCTCCAGGGCCTCGTTCACCTGCTTCGTCAGGCCGAGGACGTCGACCTCGGCCCGCCCGCACGAGGGGCAGGCCACCAGGTCCAGGCCCCGGCGGCGCAGCCCCAGCGACTGGAGGATCCAGATCCCGGTCTTGACCTCCTCGACCGGGTCGTCGGTGAGCGAGACGCGGATGGTGTCGCCGATGCCCTCGGCCAGGAGGGTGCCGATCCCTACCGCGGACTTCACCGCCCCGGCGGGCGAGGGACCGGCCTCGGTGACTCCCAGGTGGAGCGGGTAGTCGCATGCCTCGGCCAGGAGGCGGTACGCCCGGATCATCTCGGCCGGGTTCGAGTGCTTCACCGAGATCTTGATATCCGTGAAGTCCTCGTCCTCCAGGATCCGGGCCTCGTTCAGGGCCGACTCGACCAGCGCCTCAGCGCTGGGCCGGCCATGCTTCGCCAGCAGATCCTTCTCGAGCGAGCCGGCGTTGACGCCGATGCGGATGGGCACGCCCCGGGCCTTGGCCTCCCGGGCGATCAGCCGCACCTTGTCCTGGTACTTGATGTTCCCGGGGTTGATCCGGAGGCCGTGGATCCCGCCCTCGAGGGCTGCCATGGCGTACTTCCACTGGAAGTGGATGTCGGCGACCACGGGGATCGTGGCGTGCTCCGCGATCTCCTTCAGCGCTCGGGCGTCATCCCAGTGGGGCACGGCCACGCGCACGATCTCGCAGCCTGCCGCCACCAACGCCGCCATCTGCTGGAGGGTGGCGTTCACGTCGGCGGTCTTCGTGGTGGTCATCGACTGCACCCGGATGGGGGCGTCGCCGCCGACCTCGACCCAGCCGACCGTGATCTGCCGGCTCTTCCGCCGCTCGCTCAGCACGAATCCAGTCTATCGGCCGCCTATCCGAATGGGTTCGGGATCGGGCTGAACACGTCGAGATACGTGAGCGCCAGCGTGAACAGGATGAGGAACCCCGCCACCAGCGCGGTCAGCGGAACCAGGCGTCGGGGATCGACCCGCCGCCCGGTCAGCGACTCGAAGCCGAGCACGGCCAGATGGCCGCCGTCGAGCGGAGGGAGCGGCAGGATGTTGAGGATCCCCACGAACACGTTGAATCCCGCGAACAGGAAGAAGAACACGTCGGCAAGCCCGGCCTCGGCGGCCTGTCCCGAGACCCGTGCGGCGCCGACCAGGCCGACGGGGTCGTCGACGGTGCGCTCGTCGCCGAAGAGCAGCTGGCCGACCCGGGCCAATCCCTCCGGCCCGAACACCTGGCCGATGCCTCGGACCGAGTTGACGACCAGGCTGCCGACCCCCTCGGCGCCCTGGACCACGGCCTCGATGGGGTCCTCGCGGAGCCGGGAGCCCTGACCGATGAGGACGCCCAGCCGGCCCTCGCCTTCGGAGAGGACGGGCGTCACCCGCACCACGCGCTCCGAACCGTCGCGGCGAACCCGGATCGACAACGGCCGGCCCGGGTTCTCGTTGATCGCCTCCAGGACCTGGGGGTACGTCATGTCCTCCCCGTCGACGGCCAGGACCTCGTCCCCCGACCGCAGCCCCGAAACGAACGCCGGCGACGGGTTGCCGTCGACGGTGGTCTCCACCTCGGCGATCCGGGCCCGTGGGAACCCGATCAGGAGGAAGAACACGGTCAACAGGAGGAATGCCAGGACGAAGTGGGTGGCCGCACCGGCCACGATCACGATGGCCCGCTGCCACGCCGGCTTGTCGCCGAACAGCCGCCCCCGGTCCGCCGGGGCCGGCTCCTCGAACGGGTTCATCCCGGCGATGCGCACGTAGCCGCCGACCGGGATCGCCTTCATCCCGTACTCGGTCTCGCCGCGCCGGACCGACCACAGCCGCGGGCCGAAGCCGAGGAAGAACTCCTCGACCTTGATGCCGAAGCGCTTCGCCGCGATGAAGTGGCCGAGCTCGTGCACCAGGATGATCATGAGGACGCCGACGATGAAGAGGAGGATGCCGGCCGGCATCAGGCTGCCGTCAGCGAGCCTCGATCAGCTCGGCGGCCCTCCGCCGAGCCCAGGCGTCCGCTCGCTCCAGCGTCACCAGCGACACAACCTTGGCCGGCTCATGGTCGTCGACGACCCGCGCGGCGACCTCCGGGATCGCCGTGAGCGGGATCCGCTGGTCGAGGAACGCCGCCACCGCGACCTCGTTGGCCGCGTTCATCACCGCCGGGAACGTGGCGCCGAGGCGGCCGGCGCGGTACGCCAGGTCCACCGCGGGGAAGGCCTCCCGGTCCAGGGCGTCGAACGTCAGCGACCGGACCTGGGTCAGGTCGAGCGGCCGGATCCCGGCCCGCAGCCGGTCGGGGAACGCCAGCGCGAGCTGGATCGGCAAGCGCATGTCGGGGGACGCCACCTGGGCGATCAGGCTGCCGTCGAGGAACTCGACAACGCCGTGCACGAGGGATTCGGGGTGCACGACCACGTCGATGCGTTCGTAATCCAGGCCGAACAGGTAGTGGGCTTCGATCACCTCGAAGCCCTTGTTCATCAGCGTGGCCGAGTCGATGGTGATCTTCGGCCCCATCTTCCAGGTCGGATGCGCCAGAGCCTCCTTGACCGACGCCCTGGCCAGCTCCTCGCGTTTCCACCCGCGGAACGGCCCGCCCGAGGCCGTGATGATCACCTTGCGGAGGTCCTCCCGGCGCTCGCCCCGGAGACACTGGGCCAGCGCCGCGTGCTCCGAGTCCACGGGAACGAGCCGATCCGGCTCCCCCTTCACCAGGTCCATGACCAGCTCCCCGCCGACGATCAGGCTCTCCTTGTTCGCCAGCGCGAGCATCTTCCCCGACTGGAGGGTGGCCAGCGTGGGGCCCAGCCCGACCGCGCCGACCATGGCGTTGACCACCATGTCGGCGTCCGAGTCACGGGCCAGGCGCTCGGCGGCGTCGGCGCCTGCGATCACCTCGACCCGGCGAAGACCTGACAGGGCGGTACGGAGGTCCTCGGCGGCGCGGTCGTCCCTGACCGCCACCACCGGCGGCAGGAACTCCCGGATCTGCCCGACCAGTAGCTCGTGGCTCTGGGCCGCGGCCAGCCCGACGACTTCGAACCGGTCATGGTTCCGGCGAACCACGTCCAGGGCCTGCGTGCCGATCGACCCCGTCGAGCCGAGGATCACCACCCGTCGCACGCTCTCCAGGGTACCCGCTCCCCGGGGGAATATCAGGAGCGGGCCCGGTCAGAAGGCCAGCAGCAGGAAGTAGTAGGCGGCCGGGGCGGCGAAGAGGATGGCGTCGATCCGGTCAAGGATCCCACCGTGCCCGGGGAGGATGGTCCCCATGTCCTTGACGCCGAGGTCCCGCTTGAGGGCCGACTCCACCAGGTCGCCGATCGGGGCCACCAGGGCGATCACCAGGCCGAGCCCGACGGCGGTGGAGCTGGTGAAGGGGTCGATGGCCGGTACCACGGCCAGGGCCACGATCAGGATGACCAGCGTCCCCCCGATCGCTCCCTCCCACGACTTGTGCGGGCTGATCGTCGGCGCCAGCGGGCGGTTCCCCCACAGCGTGCCCACCGCATAGGCGGCCACGTCGTACAGGACCGTCAGACCCACCACAACCAGGAAGGCGTTCCGCCCCACGTCCCCCGGGAGGCCCAGCAGCAGCAGCGCGAATGAGGCCAGGAACGGGACATACACGATGCCGAGGATCGTGGCCCCGACATTGACCGTGGTGCTCCGGCGGAACGCGGCCGGCGCGGCCATGTACCACAGCACGGTCAGCCCCATGGCCAGGGCCAGTCCGAAGGGGGCGGCCGCCGCCCCGTGGAGATAGGACCCCGCCAGGATGAACGCCCCGCACACCAGCCCGAGCAACGTGGCGGGCTGGAGGCGACGGGACCGCATCACCGCGTACACCTCCGCCTGCCCCAGCAACACCACCAGGCCGGCGAACCACGCGAACGGCCCCTTCCCGATCACCAGGAGCGCCAGCACGGCGATGGCCAGGAGACCGCCGCTGGCCACCGCGGCCGTGAGATTGCGCCCCTCGGGAGCCGCCCTCACCGGCTCCTCGACCGCGGCGTCGGCCCCCTCCTGCCAGCTCGGCGCCTCGACCGGTGCCGCCGGGGTGGCCACCGTCGCGGCGTCGGCCTCGGGCGCCTCCTCGAGGTCGGCCAGGAGGTCGCGCTCCACGGCATCGGGGGTGTCCCGAACGCCGGAGGCGAAGTGCTCGGCGGCGGCCTCGATGGCCTCCGGAGCCGGGGGCTCCTCGGCCGCCGTCTCCGGTCCGACCCCAGCCTCGGGGATCTCCACCGGCTCGGAGGGCTCCTCCTCGAACAGGTCCTCGGCCGAGACCTCTTCCGGGAGGAGCGGCTCGGCCTCCTCGAGCTCCTCCAGGCCGTCGGCGATCTCTGCTTCCTCGTCGGCCTCGTCCACATCGGCGCCGGCCGGACCCGGCAGGTCCTCGTATGCGGGCGGGGCCGTCCGCAGATCCTCCACGCTCAGCGGGCCCTCGGGATCCTCGCCCGCGGAGGCCGGCACCGGCTCGGGCTCCTCGAGCGTGGCCTCGTCGGGCTCCTCGTCCCCCCCGGTCGCCGGCTCCTCGGCATCAGCGTCCTCAGTGGAGGCCATCAGCTCATCGGCGCCGGGAACGTCGATGGCCACATCCCACTCCTCGAGGGTCCCGTCCTCGGGCTCCTGGGCGGCCGGGGGCGAGCCCCCCTCGGGGACGTCACCCTCGGTGCCCTCGGGCCAGCCGGTATCTTCGAGCGGGGCGAAGAAGTCGTCGAGGTCCTCGAACAGGTCCTCGTCCCGGCGCTCGCGTTCCTCTGGTGGCTGTCCCACTAGCTCCGCTCGCTTCGCTCGCGCACCGCTAGACCTCCAGGAGCTCCTGCTCCTTGTGCGACAGGAGCTCGTCGATCCGGGCCACGTGCTGATCGGTGAGCTTCTGCAGCTCCTTCTCCGCCCGGTTCAGATCGTCCTCAGAGATCTCGCCGTCCTTCTTGAGCCGCTCCAGCTCTTCCTTGGCGTGACGGCGGACGTTCCGCACAGCCACCTTGCCGTCCTCCGCCCGGCCGTGCACGACCTTGATCAATTCCTTGCGGCGCTCCTCGGTGAGCTGTGGGAACGCCAGCCGGATCACCTGGCCGTCGTTCGACGGGCTCAGACCGAGGTCCGACTGCATGATGGCCTTCTCCATGGCTGCCATGGCGTTGCGGTCGTAGGGCTGGATCACCAGGAGCCGGGGCTCGGGAACCGAGAACGACGCGAGCTGGTTCATGGGTGTGGGCGTGCCGTAGTAGTCCACCGTCACCCGGTTGAGGATCGCGGGTGTGGCCCGGCCGGTGCGCACCCCGGCGAACTCCTCGCGCGTGACCTCGACGGCGCGCTCCATCTTATGGCCGGCCTCCTTCAGCGTGGTCTCCGCCGTCATCGGCCCGACCCCGAGTGGACGAGCGTGCCGATCCGCTCGCCAAGGATAGCGCGCCGGATGTTGCCCTCTTCGCGGAAATTGAACACGATGATCGGCAGCCCGTTGTCCATACACAGCGAGATGGCGGTGGCGTCCATCACCTGCAGGCCTCTCTTGAGGACCTCGATGTACTCGAGGTCCTCGAACTTCGTGGCACCCGGGTTCGCATTGGGGTCGGCGTCGTAGACGCCGTCGACGCCGGTCCCCTTGAGGATCGCCTCGGCGTGGATCTCCAGGGCGATCTGCGCGGCCGTGGTGTCGGTGGAGAAGAATGGGCGTCCCAGCCCGGCGGCGAAGATGACCACCCGTCCCTTCTCCAGATGGCGCATGGCCTTGCGTGGGATGTACGGCTCGGCGACCTGGGCCATGGCGATGGCGGTCTGCACCCGCGTGACCACCCCGATGCGCTCCAGCGCATCCTGGAGGACCAGCGCGTTCATCACTGTGGCCAGCATGCCGACGTAGTCGGCTCGAGCCCGATCCATCCGAGGGGCGTCGCGGCCGCGGAAGATGTTCCCGCCCCCGACCACCACCGCAGGCTCGACGTCGAGGGTCAGCACCTCGGCGAGCTGGCGAGCCAGGAGCTCGACGGCTTCCTCCGAGATCCCGAAGTCGCCTTCCGGCGGGGCGAACGCGTCCCCGGAGAGCTTCAGCAGGACGCGCCGGTAGGAGGGACGAGCCCGGCCGACAAGGGCCTGTCCGGCTCTCGGCTCCGTGGCACCCCCGGTCGCCGTCTCGATCACCCCCCGCCGCGAGCGTATCGGACGAACCGTCGGACCTGCACGTTCTCGCCGACCGAGGCCGCCAGCTTGGCCACGACGTCGCCGACGCTGGTCTTGCCCGCCATGTCGCGGAAGTACGGCTGGTCGAGCAGGCAGCGCTGCTTGAAGAACGCCTCGAGCTTGCCCTCCACGATCCTCGGGACGACGTTGTCGGGCTTCCCTTCCTCGCGGGCCTGGGCCTCGTAGATCTTCCGCTCCTGCGCCAGGACCTCCTCGGGGACCTCGTCACGGGAGATCCACTCGGGGTCGTGCGCGGCCACCTGCATGGCCAGGTCGCGGACGACCGCCCGGAACTCCGTCGTGTTCGCCACGAAGTCCGACTCGCAGTTGACCTCGATCATGGCGCCGATGCGGCCTTCCCCATGGATGTAGGCGTCGACGACGCCCTCGGACGCCTCGCGGCCGGCGCGCTTGGCCGCGGCGGCCAGCCCCCGTTCCCGCAGCAGCTCGACGGCGCGATCCATGTCGCCGCCCGCGTCCTGCAGAGCCCGCTTGCAGTCCATCATCCCGGCGCCGGTCAGCTCACGGAGCCGCTTCACCTGATCGGCGGTGACCGTCATATCGCCGCCGATTCTGACACACCGATCATCGCGACCCGCCCACCTCGGACGCAGCGTCGCGAGCCCCTGCTGGCGGCGGGGGCGGCGTCTCGGCGGCGATCTCCGGCTCCTCCTCGAGCTCCGGCGGCGCCGGCGGTTCGGGCTCCACGGGCTCGGCGATGCCGGTGCGCTCGGCCAGGTCGCGCCCGGCCAGCCCCTGGCCCTCGCGGATGGCGTCGGCGATGACCGAGGTCACCAGGCTGATCGAGCGGATGGCGTCGTCGTTGCCCGGGATGACGTAATCCACCTCGTCCGGGTCGCAGTTGGTGTCGACGATGGCCACCACGGGGATCCCGAGCTTGTTCGCCTCGGTCACCGCGATGTGCTCCTTCTTCGTGTCGATCACGTAGATCGCCGCGGGCAAGCGTTCCAGATCCTGGATCCCGCCGAGGTTGCGCTCGAGCTTCTCCTTCTCCCGCCGGAGCTTCAGGACCTCCTTCTTCGGCAAGAAGTCGAAGGCCCCGGAGCGCTCCATCTCGCGCAGCTCGACGAGGCGGCGGAGCCGGCGGAACATCGTCTGGAAGTTCGTGAGCATCCCCCCGAGCCACCGGGTGTTGACGTACGGCATCCCCACCCGGGAGCCGTGCTCGGCCACGACGTCCTGGGCCTGCTTCTTCGTGCCGACGAACAGGACCGTTCCCCCGGCTCGAGCCACGTCGCGGACGAACTCGTACGCTCGTTCGAGCCCCTGCAGCGACTGCTCGAGGTCGACGATATAGATGCCGCTGCGCTCGCCGTAGATGAAGCGGCTCATCTTGGGATTCCAGCGACGGGTCTGGTGACCGAAGTGGACGCCGGCCTCCAAGAGCTGCCGGCGAGTGGTGACCGCCATGCTTCCTCCTTCCGGTTGTCCCTCCGCCCGGGTCCTCCCCGTCCTCTCCCCGCCGAGGCGGGACCGGTGGGACGGGTCGCCGGGCGTGCGTGCTCGGCCCTCGCGGACCGGCACGATCAGTCTAGCAAGCTCAGGTCGGCCGCCGGCGGGGTGCCGGGTCGCCCGTGACGAAGTCTCGGATCGCCAACCACCGGTACACCACGGCGCCCAGGACGGTGGCATGGAGCAGCGTGGCGACCAGGCCGAACGCCCAGACCAGCGGGCTGGGCGTGGCCGGGGTGGCGAACCCGAACGGGCTGACCGAGGCCGCGTAGAAGAACACCAGGAAGTACACCATCACGAGGGTGAGGTGTCTGGTCCCGGGAAGGCGTGCGGCCCGGAACCCTCGACGGAACATCGTCTGGAGGGAGCCGCCGTCGAGCACGGCAACCACGGGAACGTAGACCAGGAAGTACAGCGCGGCCACTACGGCCAGGGGCGCCAGCTGGCCGAGGAACTGGGTGGCCACCGACAGGAGCGCGTACATCGCGGCGACCTCGATCAGGTACACGGTGAACAGTCCGGACATCGCCGCCGGGAGGCGCCGGACGGCCCGCCGCAGGTCCGGGCGACCATCCTCGAGCCTGCCGTGGATCAGCTGGATCAGGACTCCGAACGTGAGGGCCCGAACGACTGCGAGGGCGGCCAGGGCCCCCAGGATGGCCACCCCCTGGCCGGCGGAGAAGGCCGCCGGGAGGTCGATCAGGAGGTTGGCCGGGGAGAGGGACATCAGGGCCGAGAGGATCGGCGGCGTGGGCGCCCGGCCCAACGCGACGAAGACCGCCCACGTCGCCAGGAGCGACAGGAACGTCCACCCCAGGGTTCCCGGCACCGAGGTGACCGACCACAACCCCCGGACCAGCGACGTTCCGAACGGCGGGACCGTCGTCGGAGAGACGGCCTGGTCGCGAGGGCCGGTCTGGGGGCGAGCGGCGGTCTTCGCCGGCACGCCGGTAGGCTCCGGGCTCGCCTCGTCCGGTCGACCGGTTCGGCGCCGAGCGCGTCGCTGCCGTTTCGAGCTCACGAGGCCGGCCCCCTCCGGAGGGCCAGTCGGGAGAGGCCGAAGGCCACCAGCCCGAGACCCAGCGCGGCCAGGGCGAAGTTGAGCACCGCCCGAAGCGGGAACACCGTCGTCGGCGAGGGCTCGTCGATGAGGGTTCCGCTCGGATCGTGCTCCAGCGCGGTCACGGAGCCGCCAGAGCCGAGTGTGGTGGCGTAGAGGAGGTCGCCGCTCGCGGCGACCGGGCCGAGCGGGCCGGATCCCAGATCGCGGCGCCACACACGCCGGCCCGAGGCGAGGTCGATCGCCGAGAGGGTGCCGGACGTGTCCCCGATCACGGCGGCACCGCCGAGCACGGCCGGCGAGGCAGGCGAGAGCGTGTTCCGCCGGCCGCCCGGGAGTTCGGCCAGGTCGGCCAGGAGGAACGTCCACCGCTCCTCTCCCCCTTCAGGCTCCAGCGCGTAGAGGTGGAGGCGGTCGGCAACAACGAATGGAGCGGAGGCCGCGGGCACCTGCCGTGCGGACACGGCGGCGCGCACGTCGGCGGTCCAGGCCTCGCCGCCCCCGTCGAGGTTCAGGGCCCGGACCATACCGTCGCTGGTGGCCACGACCGCACGGCCGTCCGCCGACGCCGGTGCCGAGGCAGGCACGGCCGGCCCGGGCGTGGCGAACCGCCACTCCGGATCTCCGCCCGTAGCGGCATCGAGGGCGAACACCGTGGCCACGCCGGTCGATGGCTCCTCGCTGGCCACGAGGACCAGGCCATCGGCCACGGCCGGTGTGGCCTCGAGCCGCCCCCCGACGTCCGATCGCCACTCCTCCTCGCCGGTCTCCGCGTGGAGGGCGATGAGCTCGCCCGCCGCGGTCGCCGCGTACACCAGCCCGTCGGCGGCCACCAGCCCGCTACCAACCTCGGAGTCGACGAATGCCCGCCAGAGCTCCCTCCCGTCTGTGAGGGTCCGGGCCACCACCGCTGTCGCCGATCCCGAGCCGGAGGTGTGCACGACCAGATCGCCGGCCACCGCCGGAGGCCCTGCCGGGCCCTCCGCCCGGGAAGCCTCCCACCTCGGCTCCCCGGTGGCCGGATCGAGACCAACGACCCCGCGCTCCGTCACCACCACGACAACGTCCCGAGCCACAGCCGGACCGGCCAGGGGCCCGCCGAGCCCGACGTCGCTGGTCCACACCTCGCGATAGGGCGGCGCCGGCGCGTCGGCCGTCGCCGTGTGGGCCGGGTCCCGGCCGGCCATCGGCCACGGGTCGGCCTCCTGGGCGGCCGCTCCCGCCGGGCTGACCACGGCGAGAAATGCCACGGCAGCCACCGCCGCCCTCAGGCCCGGAGCTCGCCGGGGCGTGTGGTTGTACGAGGGCGGCCGGGAAGACATGGGCGCTCATTCTAGGTGACCGATGGCACCACCCCTTCCGGCTCAAGCGGCGCCAGCCGGATCAGCCCGACCGCACCGTCCCGTCGGAGCAGGAGCATGGGGTCGATGTACGACCCGGCGAACCGGGCGCCGAAGTGGAGGTGGGGCGGCTCGATACCGGGATGGCCCTGGCCCGACCGCCCCAGTATCTGGCCCCGGGCCACGGGCACGCCCGCCGCGACCTCGATCCCCTCCAGCCACGAGTACGTCGTGCGGACTCCGTCTGGGTGATCGATCGACACGAAACGCTCCCCCGCCACCAGTCCCGCGAAGGCCACGACCCCCTCGGCCGCCGCCCGTACCGGCGTCCCCGGGGGAACGGCGATATCGATCCCCCGGTGGCCGGCCCCGTACGGGCCCTCCGGCGGCTCGAACGGCCGGATCACCGGGCCGTGGACCGGCCAGTCGTACGTCCCGTAGGCAGGGTCGGCGGTCACCGCAGCCGGCGAGGCCGGGCGCACGTCGGCGTGGACCGCCCCCAGGGGGGCCAGCATGAGGCCGAGGGCCAGGACCGCGCGCACGGCCGGACGCTAGCAGGAGGGTGCGACACGAACGCCCGGGAGCTAGTCCTCTGTTTCGACGAGGTTCGTGCGGAGGGAGCCCACGGCCTTGACGTGGATCTGACAGACCCGCGACTCGGTGACCCCCAGGATCTCCCCGATCTCGGCGAGGGTCAGCCCCTCGAAGTAGTACAGGGTGATCACGACCTTCTCCCGTTCGGACAGCGAGTTGATGGCCGCCGACAGCAGGCCCCGCATCTCCTGGCCCTCCAGGCCCGAGGTCGGATCGGCGCTCGCGGCATCGGCCAGCGTGTCGAGGAGGGAGCGCTGCTCACCGGTCTCGTCGCCGCCGACCACCTCCTCGAGAGCCATCACCGAGACCAGCGAGATCTGGGTGATGACCTCGTGGAGCTCCTCGAGGCTGATCCCCATGTGGTCGGCGACCTCCTCGTCGGTGGGGGCCCGGTTCAGCTGGGCTTCGAGTGCGGCGTGGGCCTTGTCGACCTCGCGGGCCTTGAACCGGACCGAACGGGGGACCCAGTCCATCGCCCGCAGCTCGTCGATGATCGCCCCCCGGATCCGGGGGATGGCGTACGTCTCGAACTTCACCGCCCGGCTCCGGTCGAACTTGTCGAGCGCGTCCATCAGCCCGAACATCCCGTTCGACACCAGGTCCGCCTGCTCCACGCTCTGCGGCAGGCCCGCCCCCAGACGGCCGGCCACGTACTTCACCAAGGGCGCGTAGTGAAGGATCAGTCGTTCGCGAGCTGACTGGGCGCCGGTCGACTTGAACTCCTCCCACAGCGCGTCGAGCTCACGGGCCTCGACGGTGGCGGGATCGCGGCCGGCTGCGGGAACGGTGGCCATCAGGCCCTCGGATGGCTCCGCCGGTACGCCCCGAACAGCCGGCGGCGGGAGACGTGGGTGTACCGCTGGGTGGTACCGAGGCTCGAGTGCCCCAGAAGCTCCTGGACGGCCCGGATGTCTGCTCCTCCCTCCATCAGGTGGGTGGCGAACGAGTGCCGCAGCGTGTGCGGGCTCACCCGCCGTCCGGCAAGGACGTCTCGTCGGTATTTTTCCACCACAGCCCGGACATCGCGCGGGGAGAGCCGTTTGCCCCGGCGGTTCAGGAACAGGGCCGGACCGCCCTTTCCCCCGGCCAGGCCGGCCGGGCGGCCCTCGGCGAGGTACGTCTTGAGCGCCCTCACCGCCTCCTCACCGATCGGCACCGAGCGCTCCCGTCCGCCCTTCCCGAACACGCGGACCCGGCCTTCCTCGAGGTCGAGGTCGTCGACGTCGAGCCCGCACAGCTCGGAGACCCTGATCCCCGCGGCGTAGAGGAGCTCGAGCACGGCCCGGTCCCGAACCGCCCACGGGTCCGCGCCGGTCGGGGCCTCCACCAGCGAGAACGCCTCGGCCGGCTTCAGCACGGGAGGCAGCAAGGAGGGGATCTTCGGCGCGGCCAGCATCGCCGCGGGGTTCGTCGCCACCAGCCCCCGGGACGCCGCGAACCGGTACATCGAGCGCGCGGCGGCAGCCTTGCGGGCGATCGAGGAGCGGGCCAGGCCCCGGGTCGACAGGTGGGCCAGCCACCGGCGGAGCTGAGCGTGCGAGGCGGACCGAAGGCCGCTCCCGCCCCGCTCCAAGAAGGTGGCCAGGCTCGTGAGGTCGTCCCGGTACGCCCGCACGGTGTGCGCGGAAAGGTGTCGCTCCAGCGCTACGTGCTGGAGAAACGCGTCGATGATGGCCTCATCGTCCGTCACGGAAATCCCCGGATGGCTTGTGTAGCACACGAGGGCCTCCGTTCCCAGGACCTGTGTGAGACCATGGGCTCGTGCTGAGTCCCGTCGTCTCCCACGTCACCTGCGCCCTGGACCACCAGCGCCGGATCCTCGAAGCCCGCACCGCCTCCATGGCTCCACGCCGTCGACGCCGCCGGCGAGGGGAGCGGACCGCCCCGAGCGCCGACCTGGCCGTCGGCCTCGGCGCTCGAGGCGAGGACGTGTGGGGCGCACTCCGCGTGTAGCAGGCAGAGACAGCTGTCGACCACCCGCCGGTCGGTCACCGGAGTCTCCGAGGATCGCGGCCCCATGACCTCGACCGCAGGCGAGCGGATCCTTCCCCTCAGCCCTGCCGGCGGTACCGCCCTCCGTCAGCGGCCACCAGCCCCCGGAGCTCCAGAGCGCCCAGGACGCGCAGGGCCTGGGATGGATCCATCCCCGCTGAACCGGCCACGTCGTCGAGGGTCGCGGGCGTCCCGGGCACCAGCTCGAGCAGGCGCCGCTCCTCCTCGGACAGCCCGTCGACCGAGGGTCCCCGCTCCGACGCGCCGCCGCCGGCGAGTCCCAGCACCTGGAGCACGTCCTCGGCGTTCCGGATCAGGATCGCGCCGTCCCGGATCAGCGCATGGGGGACCTCCGACAGCGGGCCCGTGATGGCGCCGGGGACGGCCATGACGTCTCGGCCGAGGTCTTGGGCGAACTCCACGGTGATCAGCGACCCGCTGCCGGAAGCGCCCTCGACCACGACGAGCCCCTGGCCGAGGGCCGCCACCAGCCGGTTCCGCGCCGGGAACCGGCGTGGCTGGGCGGTGAATCCCGGCGGGTACTCGCTGACGACCGCGCCTCGTCGAGCCACGTCCCGGATCAGCGCGCCGTGCCGGCGGGGGTAGGACACGTCGATGCCCGAGCCCAGGACGGCGATCGTCGGCCCGCCGCCCGCCAGCGCCCCTCGATGGGCGGCGCCGTCGATACCGACCGCAGCGCCGCTGACCACGGTCACGCCCGCCGCGCCGAGCCCGGCGGCGATGGCCTCCGCGGCCTCCCGACCGTACCCGGTGCATCGCCTGGCTCCGACCATGGCCACGGACGGTTGGGGCGGCGGCAGCGTGCCCCGCACGAACACGGCCATGGGCGGGTCGACGAGCTCGAGCAGCCCCGGCGGGTAGCCGACGTCACCCGGAGCCAGCAGGGCGGCCCCGCACGCGGCCATGGCCTCGCGGACCGAGCGGAGGTCCACTGCCTCCGCCACCGCCCGGTCGCGCGCTGACGCACCGGGGGCCCAGCCCGCGCGAACGGCGCTGAGGCACGCCCGGGCCGTCCCCTCCCGCCAGGCCAGCCGGTGGCGATCCGCCGGGGTCATCGTCCCCAGGTGCGCCAACACCAGCAGGGCATCCCGATCGGCCCGTCCTGCCACGAACCCGTCCGGCCAGACACCGGGCGGCCTCGGCTCGGAGACCGCGCGCCCTCCGTCAGGCGACACCGGTCTCCCCGGGGAGCTCGTTCTGGCCCCGGAACGCCAGGGCCTCGGCGAGGTGGGGTGCCTCGATCCGGATCGCCGCGTCGAGGTCGGCGATGGTCCGAGCGACCTTGAGCGCCCGATCGAACCCCCGACCGGTCAGGCCGTAGCGCTCCACGGCCCTTCCCAGCATTCGCTCGCCGTCCGACGACAGCATCGCGGTGCGCCGGGCCTCGGCCCCCGACATGTCGGCGTTGCAGCGAGGAGCGCCGAGCCGCGCGCGCTGCCGCTCCCGGGCGGCCTCGACCCGCTCGCGAATGGCCGCCGATCGCTCGCCGCTCTCTGACCCGAGCAGCTCGGTCCGCGACAGCCTGGGCACCCGGAGCCGGATGTCGATCCGGTCCAGGAGCGGTCCGGACAGACGCTGCCGGTACAGCACGAGCCGGTGAGGAAGGCACCGGCACTGGCGGCGGGGATCGCCGTCGAAGCCGCACGGACACGGGTTGGCCGCCGCCACGAGCGTGAACCGTGCCGGGAACTCCACGGCTCCCGCGGCTCGGACGATCACCACCCGGCCGTCCTCGAGCGGCTGGCGGAGTCCCTCGAGGACGTCCCGGCGGAACTCGTTGACCTCGTCCAGGAACAGCACGCCTCTGGACGCCAGAGACACCTCGCCCGGTCGGATCAGGGTCGACCCGCCGCCGAGGAGGCCCGAGGCCGACGTCGAGTGGTGCGGGGCCCGGAAGGGCCGCGAGGGCACCAGCGAGCGGCCAGGTCCGAGCAGCCCCGCCACCGAATGGAGCAGGGTGACCTCGAGGGCCTCCTCCCGGCTCATGGCGGGCAGGATGGTGGGCAGGCGCCGGGCCAGCATGGTCTTCCCCGCACCGGGCGGCCCCACCAGCAGGACGTTGTGGCCTCCGGCGGCCGCGATCTCCAGGGCCCGCCGGGCCTGGCCCTGTCCCCGCACCTCGGCGAAGTCGACGGCCGGCGCCGCAGGCTCTGGCTCGACGGGCGCCGGGAGGGCTCGCGGCGACCAGGAGCCGCGGAGGAACTCCACCGCTCGGGACAGCGAGGGAAGCCCAATCACCCCGATCCCCTCGACCAGCCCCGCTTCGGCGGCGTTCGCCTCGGGGACCACCACCCCGGCGAGCCCGCCTCGGGCAGCGGCGGCCGCCACCGCGAGGATCCCTGGGGTCGGGAGCAAGGCGCCTCGCAGGCTCAGCTCCCCGCTCAGCGCGTACCTGGTCAGGCGGTCGCCGTTGACCTGTCCCGTGGCGGCGAGGACGGCGACGGCGATGGGGAGGTCGAACCCAGGGCCCTCCTTCCTGAGGTCGGCCGGACTGAGGTTGACCGTGACCCGGCGCAGTGGCCACTCGAAGCCGGCGTTCTCCACCGCCGGGCGGACCCGCTCACGGGCGTCCTGCACCGACGCGCCGGGAAGCCCGGTGAGGAGGAGCGCCGGCAAGCCCCGGCCCACGTGGGCCTCGACCGCGACGACCTGGCCCCGCACGCCGACCACGGCGACCGCGTGGGCCAGCGCGTACATGACCGGGCGGATCCTGCCACGGGGGTCTGACAAGGTTGGCTCGCCGGCAGGGCCCGTGCTTTACTCCGGCACCGATGGCCCGCCAGGGAGGACCGTGACCGAACCGCCCGGAGCGCCGGGGACCGCACCCGGGCCCATACCGCCGACACCGCCGCCTCCGCCTCCCGGGCCGCCGCGCGAGGCCAAGTGGCTCCCCACGGTGGCCTCCCTGGTGGTGCTGCTGTTCGTGTCGTTCGGGGGGTTCCTGGTCGTCGGCGAACCCAGCGCGGCTACACAGGAGATCACCGGGGACCCGGAGGCGCCGGGGCAGCCGATCCAGCTCGGACCCGGCGTCACCATCTCGGTCCCGCCCGGGTGGTCCGTGGAGCAGCCGGGCGGCCAGCCCCCCTCGCTCCGACTGTCGAACGGCATCGGCCAGATGTACATCGCGATCTCGCCGGTCACGGGCGACCCCGGGCAGCAGCTCCAGGCCTACCTCGACGAGGTGCTGCGGCCGCAGGCGTCGCAGATCTCGACCAGCCCGTCGCAGCCGATCGAGATCCCCTCCGGCAATCCCGCGGCCTTCTTCGCATACGTCGGCACCTTCGAGGGCGTGAACGCTCCGCTCGAGGGCGAGGTCGCGGCGGTGGTGGCCCCCGGCGGCACCGCGCTGGTTGTGGACGGCTGGGCCCCGGAGGGACAGTTCGTGTCGATCCAGGAGGACGTCCGCTCCACCGTGGTGTCGGCGGAGGTGGCGTGATGGCGACAGCCGCGGCCCCGAGTCCGTCGGCCGCGCCCCAGCGGCCCCGCTGGGGCTACCAGACCTCACTGTGGCAGGTCCGCCAGCCGGCCTTCTGGCTGTTCGCGTTGGTGCTGCTGATCACCACGATCTTCTCGATCGGCATCCAGGCGGCCTTCGCCGACCTCACGCCCGGCGGCTGGCTGCTGTCCTGGGTGCTCCTGGCGCTGTACGCGGTGCCGGTGATCATCGCCGTCTTCGCCCTCGACCTGTACGAGCGGGAGCCGCTCTCGCTGGTGATCGGGGCGTTGCTGTGGGGGGCCTTCGCCGCCACGAGCATGTCGATCTTCGCCAACGTGGGCTGGGGGATCGCGCTGATCGACTGGTTCGGGCTCGATTTCGCCGGCCGGTGGGCCGCCGCGCTGACCGCCCCCTTCACCGAGGAGATCACCAAGGGCGTCGGCGTGGTCCTCCTGTATCTGATCGCCCGGCAGGAGATCGACGATCTCATGGACGGGTTCGTATACGGGGCGATGGTCGGCCTCGGCTTCACCGTCGTCGAGGACGTCTTCTACTTCGTGAACGTCTTCGGGGGCGATCCCGGCGGGGTGTTCCAGGGATTCTTCGTCCGCGTGATCGCCAGCGGCCTGTACGGCCACGTCCTGTACACCGGCCTGTTCGGGATGGGGGTCGCCTACTTCGTGTCGCGGCGACGAGACAGCACGCTGGGAAAGCGGCTCGGGGTGGCCGCCCTGCTGATCGCGGCGGCGATCTTCGCGCACTTCCTGTGGAACTCGCCGCTGCTGGACTTCTTCCCGGCCGGCGAGCTCGATACGGCCGGTGAGTACCTCCAGGTCGTGGTGGCCACCGCGGCGAAAGGGCTGCCATTCCTGGCCGTGCTGTTCGTGATGCTCGTGCTGGCCCGCCGCCGCGAACATCGGTGGCTCCGGGCCGCGCTGGCCTCCGAGGTCGGCAAGGAAGGACTCCGCGCCGACGAGCTGGCCGTGCTGGAGAGCCCCTCGGCCCGACGGCGGGCCCGGCGGGAGATGGCGGCCCGGGCCGGGCCGCAGGCGGCCCAGGTCCTCAAGCGCTTCCAGAAGGCCCAGATCAACCTGGCCATGGTGGTCACCAGGACGCACAGCGAGGATCACCCGGACGTGGTGCGCCAACGCCGGTACTGCAAGCAGCTGCGCGACTGGCTCATTGCGTACGCGCCGCAGACGCCTCTCGCCCCGCCGGCCGCGGCTCCGGGCTAGAACGCGTCCTCGAACAGGTGGACTGCCGGCGGACCGTCCCGCCGCCAGGTCACACTGGCCACATCGAACCGGAAGGTGGAGGCCCGGGGCCGCACCGCGGACACGAACACCTCCGCCAGCTGCCTGAGCTTCCGTTGCTTCGAGACCGTCACCGCCTCGAAGGGGCCCCCGAGCTGCGCCCCGGCCCGGGCTTTCACCTCGCAGAACACGAGGAGGTGGCCGCGCGCGATCACCAGGTCGAGCTCGCCGAGAGGGCATCGCCAGTTCCTGGCCACCAGCCGGTAGCCACGCGCCCGATACGCCTCCCAGGCCGCCCGCTCCCCCTCCCGCCAGATCCGGTCGCGCGCTGCCACACCCGGAGCATGGCGCGAGCCACCGACACGCTCAGCCCAACGAAGGCCCGTCCGGCGGTGCGGACTCGGGCAGCTCCTCGACGTTCACGTCGTGTGTCGTGAGCACCCGGACCGAGGAGACGAAGCGGGCCGGACGGTGCATGTCCCACACCCACGCGTCAGTCATCCGGACCTCCATCCAGCCGTCGGGCCGGTTGGTCATCTCCACCGCGTTGGCCAGGTAGAAGCGGCGTTCCGTCTCGATGACGTACCGGAACATCGGGAGGACGTCGCGGTACTCCCGGTACAGTCGGAGCTCCTGGTCGATCTCGTACTTCTCGAGCTCTTCTTCGCCCTCGCTCACGCCCGCCCCTCCTTCCAACGCCGGTACTCGTCCGGCGACAGAGGGTCCAGCACGTGGTTGAAGGACCGGCGGTGGATCGGCGAGGGGCCGAACCGCCACAGCGCCTCCCAATGACGCTCGGTGCCGTATCCCCGGTTCGTGTCGAACCCGTAGACGGGGAACCGCCGATGGTAGCTGTCCATGATCCGGTCACGCGTGGTCTTGGCCATCACCGAGGCCGCAGCCACCGAGGCGGTCACCACGTCGCCCTTGCGCAGGGCCAGCGACGGGAGCCCCAGCCGGGAGATCGGGAAGCCGTCGGTGAGGACGAACTCGGGGACGAGGGGCAGCGTGCGGAGCGCCCGCCGGAGCAGCGCCAGGTTGGTCCGGTGGAGCCCGGCCCGGTCGATGCGGCGGGGCATGGCCTTCCGCACCGAGATCGCCAGCGCCCGGTGCCGGATCCGGGCTGCGGCCTCACGTCGCTGCTTCGGCGTGAGGAGCTTCGAGTCCTCGATCCCCTCGAGGTCGAAGTCGTCGGGCAGGATCACCGCCGCGGCGACGAGCGGCCCGGCCAGCGCTCCCCGACCGGCCTCGTCCACCCCGGCCAGGATCCGGAAGCCCTGCTCCCTGAGCTGGCGCTCGTAGTGATCGATGTCCTTCAGTCGTCGGACAACCACTCGATCCTCGACGGCGGCCACAGCAGCACGAA
>CALAEC010000051.1 GCA_937890785.1 uncultured Actinomycetes bacterium | reverse complement strand
CGCCGAGGCCGGGATCCGCGAGGTGGGGATCGTGGTCGGCCACACCGCCGCCGAGGTCGAGGCCGCGTGCGGCGATGGGTCCCGGTGGGGGCTGTCGATCACCTACATCCCGCAGGACGAGCCGCTGGGGCTGGCGCACGCGGTCATCGTGGCCCGGGACTTCCTCGGTGACGACGACTTCGTGATGTACCTCGGCGACAACGTGCTCCTCGAGGGGATCACCGGCTTCGTCCAGAGGTTCGAGCGGCACACGCCGAACGCGCAGATCTTCTTGGCCAAGGTCCGCGAGCCGGAGCGGTTCGGGGTGGCCGTGCTCGAGGGGGACCGCGTGGTCCGGCTCGTCGAGAAGCCGAAGGAGCGGATCTCCGACCTGGCGCTGGTCGGCGTGTACCTGTTCGACCGGACGGTGCATGAGGCGATCGACAGCGTCGAGCCATCCTGGCGGGGCGAGCTCGAGATCACGGACTCGATCCAGGCGATGATCGACGCCGGCCGCACGGTCCGGGCCGAGATGGTCACCGGGTGGTGGAAGGACACCGGCAAGCTCGAGGACCTGCTCGAGGCGAACCGGATGATGCTGTCCCGGCTCGAGCCGCGCGTGGACGGTGAGGTCGACGGGCCGTCTCGGATCGTCGGGCGAGTGGTGGTGGAGGACGGTGCCAAGGTGACGCGGTCGGTGGTCCGCGGCCCGGCGATCATCGGCCGGGGCACGATCGTGGAGGACTCGCTGGTGGGCCCGAACGCCTCGATCTACGAGGACTGCGCCGTGGTGGCCAGCGAGGTCGAGGACTCGATCGTCATGGAGCGGTGCCGACTCGAGGACGTCCGGGGCATGGCCCAGTCGCTGCTGGGCAAGGACGTCGAGGTTCGCCGCGGCCGGGCCCGTCCCGCAGCGTACCGTCTGATGCTCGGCGACCAGTCCCAGGTCGAGGTGTTCTGACCCTCCGGATCGCCATCGACGCGCGGCCGGCCGTGTCGGCCGGGATGACCGGGGTCGGACACTATGCCCGCGAGCTGATCCTGCGCCTGCCGGGAGTCGATCCGGACGGCACGTACATGGCCTGGTACCTGAACGCGAAGCGGGGCATCCGGCCGTGGCGGTGGGGCCGGCGGTCGTTTCCCCGCGTTCCGGGCCTCGTCGAGCGGTGGGCTCCGATCCCGGCCACCTGGTTCGAGCGGACGTCGATGCGATGGGAGCTTCCGCGTCTGGAGTGGCTGACGCGGTTCGACGTGCTGTTCGCTCCGAACTTCGTCTCGCCGCCGACGGCCAGCCGGCGCCTCGTGGTGACGATCCACGACCTGGCGTTCCGGCTCGAGCCCCGGACGGCCCCCCTGGCCACCCGGCGGTGGCTGGCTCGGCTCGATCGAGCCGTGCGGCAGGCTGCGGAGATCGTGACGCCCTCCGAAGCCACCCGCCGGGATCTCTTCGAGCTGTACCCGGTCGACCCCGAGCGGGTCACGGTGATCCATCACGGTATCGACGCCGAACGGTTCCGCCCGGCGCCGCCCGAGGAGGTCGAGCGGATCCGCCGCAGGCACGGCATCGAGGGGCCCTACCTCCTGTTCCTCGGCGGGCTGGAGCCGCGGAAGAACCTCCCGGCGCTGGTGCGGTCGTGGTCGCGGTGCTCCGACGATGCCGGGCTCGTCATCGCGGGCTCCTCCGTGCCTTGGAACCCCGAGGGGCGTACCGAGCTGGAGCGCACGCTCGAAGCGCTCCCCGCCGGCGGTCGCCGGCGGGTCACGCTCACCGGCTACGTCGGCCACCGTGACAAGGTGGCCCTCCTCACGGGGGCTCGGGCCCTGGCGTTCCCGTCCTTGTACGAGGGGTTCGGCTTCCCGATCCTCGAGGCGATGGCCGCGGGCACGCCGGTGGTGACCTCGAGCGTGTCCTCGATGCCTGAGGTGGCCGGGAACGCGGCGGTCCTCGTCGATCCCCGCGATGAAGACGCCATCGCAGAAGGCCTCGACCGGGTCGTCACCGACGACGACCTCGTCGAGGGCCTTCGCGAGGCCGGACGGGAGCGGATCCGCGAGTTCGACTGGGACGACGCCGCCCGGGCCCACGCCGAGGTGTTCCACCGGGCCGGCCGCTGACCCCCGCCTGTTAGACTCCGGAACCGAAACCCGCAGGTCAGGAACCCAGGAGAAGCCCGGTGGCAGACGAGATCGACGGCGTGTGGGTGAAGGATCTCACGGTCCTCCCCGACGAGCGAGGGCGGCTGATGGAGATCCTTCGCCGGGACGACGAAGGGTTCGATCGGTTCGGGCAGGTCTACCTGTCCACGACCTATCCCGGCGTGGTCAAGGGATGGCACCTCCACAAGGTGCAGGACGACTTCTTCGCGTGCGTCCGCGGCATGGTGAAGCTGGTGATCTACGACGCTCGCGAGGAGTCACCGACCCGAGGCATGCTGAAGGAGTACTTCATCGGGGACCACAACCAGCAGCTGGTGAAGGTTCCGGCCGGGACCTACCACGGCTGGAAGTGCATCTCGCCCGAGGAGGCGCTGGTGATCAACATCCCCAGCGAGCCGTACGACTACCAGAACCCGGACGAGCACCGGGCCGAGTGGAACACCCCGGACATCCCCTACAGCTGGGACATCGTCTTCAAGTGAACGTCCTCGTCACCGGGGGAGCCGGGTTCATCGGCTCGCACTTCGTGGACCGCCTGCTGGAGGAGGAGGCCGACGCCCGGGTCTCCGTCCTCGATGCGCTGACCTACGCGGGCACGAAGGAGAACGTGGCCCACCTCGGCGAGGAGGAGCGGTTCCGCTTCGTCCTCGGTGACATCGTCGAGGCCGAAGCGGTCGACCCGCTGGTGAAGGATGCCGACCTGGTGGTCAACTTCGCGGCCGAGTCGTTCGTGGACCGCTCGATCGGCGACGCTCGGCCGTTCGCGGTGACGAACGTCCAGGGCACGCTGACGATCCTTGACGCGTGCCGCCGCCACGACGTGGCGATGGTCCAGGTCTCCACCGACGAGGTGTACGGCTCCACGCCCGAGGGGGCCTTCACCGAGGAGAGCCCGCTGCAGCCGAACAACCCCTACTCGGCCACCAAGGCCGGAGCCGACCTCCTGTGTCGGTCGTACCACCGCACGTACGGGATGGACGTCCGGATCTTCCGCGGGCCGAACGCCTACGGCCCTCGCCAGCACCCCGAGAAGGCCATCCCCACGTTCACGATCGCGGCGCTGGAGGGCCGACCCCTGCCCGTCTATGGCGACGGGTCCAACCGCCGGGAATGGCTCCACGTGAGGGACTTCGCCCGAGCGGTGGTCACCGTGGTCCGGCGGGGTAAGCCCGGGGAGATCTACAACGGGGGCGGCGGGCACGAGGTCCCGAACCTCGAGCTGGCCGAGGCCATCTGCCGCCTCACCGACGCCCCTCCGGACCTGATCACGTTCGTCGATGACCGCCCGGGACACGACTTCCGGTACTCCATGGTGTGGGACCGCCTGCGCGGTCTCGAGTGGGTGCCGGACGTGCCGTTCGAGCGCGGCCTCGAGGAGACCGTGACGTGGTTCCGCGACCACCCGGACCGGCGTGGAGGCCGGGCATGAGGATCGCCGTGACCGGTGCGGGAGGCGGGCTGGGGCGGGCGTTCGTGGCCACGGCCTCGGGGGCGCACGAGGTGCACGGCTTCGCTCGCGCCGACCTCGACGTCCGCGACCACGACGCCGTGATCCGGGCGCTGGTGCCCCTCGAGCCCGAGGTCATCCTGCACTGCGCCGCGATGACCTCGGTCGACGGCTGCGAGGCCGAGCCGGCCCGGGCCGCCGAGACGAACGTGCTGGGCTCGTTCAACGTGGCGGTGGCCGCCCGGCGCTCGGGCGCGCGGCTGGTGGCCATCTCGACCGACTACGTGTTCGACGGCGAGAAGGGAGCGACGTACGACGAGCGCGACCGGCCCAACCCGCTCTCGATGTACGGATGGACGAAGCTTGCCGGCGAGCGCGCCGCCGAGGCGGCCGCCCCCGATCTCCTGATCGTCCGGACCGCCTGGGTGTTCGGCTCCGGGAGTGACTTCCTCTCCGGCGCGGTCCGCCGGCTCAGGGCGGGCGAGGAGATCGGCGGGATCGTCGACCAGGTGGGGAGCCCCACCCACGTGGTCCACCTGGCCGAGCGGCTTCTCCCGCTGATCGGATCCGACGTGCGCGGGATCGTTCACCTGGCCGGCCCCGAGCCCACGACGTGGCACGATGTCCTGGTCAGGGCGAAGCGCGCCGGCGGTCTGCCCGGCGAGGTCGTGGCCCAGAAGGCCGACGAGGTGGGGCGGCCGGCTCCTCGCCCGGCGAACTCGTCACTGGCCAGCGTGGTGCTGAGCGGGACCGGAGTCCCGCCGATGCCACCGCTGGACGAGGCGATCGAAAGGGTGCTGTCGGATGCATGACGTGCTGGTTCGGACCAACGAGCCGCCCAGGCTGCGGCTGTTCCAGCGCCTCGGGGAGCTGTGGCAGAGCCGGGAGATCCTGGCCAACCTGGCCAGCAAGGAGCTCCGGGTCAAGTACAAGTCCTCGGCCCTCGGCGTGGCCTGGTCGATGCTGAACCCGCTCCTGTACCTCGTCGTGTTCTACGTCGTGTTCACCTACTTCATCCCCGCCCGCACGCCGAGCTTCCCCGTGTATCTGCTGTCGGGGCTTCTCCCGTGGACGCTGTTCTCCACCGGCATGGCGGGGGCCACGACCTCGATCGTCGGAGGCGCGAATCTGGTGGCCAAGGTGGCCTTCCCTCACGAGATGCTGCCGCTGGCCTCGATCCGGGCCCAGCTCGTCAACTTCTTCTTCCAGTTCCTGGTGCTGGTGGCGTTCCTGGTGATCTTCGGGTACCCCCTGATCCACCGGGGGGTGCTGCTCCTGCCCCTGGCTCTGGGGGTGCTCCTGCTGTTCACTGCGGCGCTCGGGTTCGCCGCCGCCGCGTGGAACGTGCGCTACCGGGACACGGGGCACCTGGTGGAGCTGGCCCTGCTGGCGTGGTTCTGGTCGACCCCGATCGTCTACCCGACCTCGTTCGTTTCGGAGCGACTGGGGGAGACCGGGTTCAACCTCTACTTGCTGAACCCCATGGCCAACATCGTGATGGGGTTTCAGCGAGCGATCTACGGGGGGGTCTCCGACCGGACCCTCGCCCAGCTCCCCGCGCCGGGGCTCACCTGGTACGGGCTGCGGCTGATCGCGCTGGGACTCGTCTCCACGGCGCTCCTGTACGTGACCTGGCGGCTGTTCTTCCGCCGGTCGGGCGACTTCGCCGAGGAGCTGTAGTGCCGCAGGCAGCCATCACCGTCGAGGGGATCTCGAAGCGGTTCCGCCTGTTCCACGAGCGCCCCACGAGTGTCAAGGAGCGGCTACTGCGCCTGCGTGGTTCCCGGGCCGAGGACTTCTGGGCCCTGCGCGACGTCGCCTTCGAGGTGCCGGAAGGGAACACCTGGGGGCTGGTGGGCGCCAACGGCTCGGGCAAGACCACGCTCCTGAAGATCATCGGCGGCATCCTGCGCCCCACCGAGGGCCGGGTCGTCACGCAAGGCCGGATCGCCGCCCTGCTCGAGCTGGGGGCCGGGTTCCACCCCGAGCTGACCGGCCGCGAGAACGTGTACCTGAACGCGTCGATCCTGGGCCTGTCACGACACGAGACCGACCTCTACTTCGACGAGATCGTGGCGTTCGCCGAGCTCGAGGAGTTCATCGACAGCCAGGTGAAGTACTACTCGTCGGGCATGTTCGTGCGGCTCGGGTTCGCCGTGGCCGTGCACGTGGATCCGAGCATCCTGCTGATCGACGAGGTGCTCGCGGTCGGCGACGAGGCTTTCCAGCGGAAGTGCCTTCGCCGCATCCGGGAGATCCAGGCCGAGGGCCGCACGATCGTGTTCGTCACCCACGCCATCCAACAGGTCCAGGCGATCTGTGACGGCGCCGTGATGCTCGACCACGGCCAGATCCGGGCCATGGGTGACGTGGCCGACGTGATCAAGGAGTACCGCCTGGTCATGCTCCGCCGGCACATCGGCTTCGCCCGACGGGACCTCACGCGGGCGGCCGAGATCGCCGGGGTGGAGCTGCTCGACGGGGAGGGGGCCGTGTCATCGGTGGTCCCGCCCGGGGGCGAGCTGACCGTCCAGGTCGACGTTCGGGCCAACCGCCCCGTCGACGACCCGGTGATCTCGATGGTGATCTACGACGGGGACGGCCAGTTCGTGTTCCGGACCGGGACCGCGGAGATGCGCCTCGGCCGGCTCGAGGGGAAGCTGCGGGTGGGCTTCGAGATGAGCTCGCTGCCCCTGGCCGATGGACGGTACTCGCTCACGGTCGGCATCCATGACCGATCGGAGCGGGTGGTCCACGACTGGCACGACCAGCGGTACGTGTTCGACGTGGCCGGCGGGCTGATGGAGGAGACCCAGATCTTCATCCCCGTGGAGACCCGGGTGGAGCGGCTGTAGTGCGCGCCGTGGTGGTCTCGTCCTTCCCGCCTCGCCACTGTGGGATCGGCGCATACGCCGCGGCCCAGGTCGAGCGGCTGCGCGCGCAGGGGGATCGGGTCACGGTGCTCTCACCGCCGGACGGCAATGGCGACGTGCGCGTGCCGTTCTTCGGCGGCCGGCCGTTCCGCGACGCGGTCCGGCTGGGACGGGACGCGGACCGGATCGTGGTGCACTTCCAGCCGGCCCTGTACTACCGGCCCCGGGCGCCCCTCTCCAAGGTGGTCACGTCGCTGTCGCTCTGGTGGCTCTCTGTGCGCCGGCGGCAGACCGAGGTGCTGATCCACGAGGCCGACCCGCCGCGGCGGTGGCGGCCCGATTACGTCCTGCTGGCCGCGGCGTTCCGGGCGGCGCCAGTGCTGCTGTTCCACACGGCGGCCGAGCGAGACCGGCTCCAGCGCGAGTACGGCGTCCGGGTGCGGTCCCGGCTCGTCGACCACCGTGACGGCATCCGGGTCGCCGCCAGGCCGTCCCGCCTCGAGGCCCGGGCTCGGCTCGGCCTGCCGGAGGGCGAGCCGGTCTTCGTCATCACCGGCTTCATCCACCCGGACAAGGGCGCCGAGCGGGCCGCCGCGGCCCTCGGCTCGGCCGGTCGGCTGTACGTGGTCGGCTCGGTCAAGGACGGGACGCCGCGGAACCTGGCGTACCTGGAGCGGCTCCGAGCCCTGGCCGGGCGAGCCGAACGAATCGAGCTGGTGGAGCGCTACCTGGACGAGGAGGAGCTCGACGTCTGGGTGGCCGCGGCCGACGCCGTGGTCCTGCCGTATCGCCGGTCCTGGTCCAGCGGGGCGCTGGCCCGGGCCCAGTCCCTCGGCGTCCCCGCCATCGTCACCTCGGTGGGCGGGCTGCCCGAGCAAGCCGGCCCCGACGACGTGGTGGTCGAGGACGACGCCGCCCTGGCTCGGGCCATGGCCGCGGTCACCTCGGACCGGGCCCTGCGACGATGACGGGGCCCGAACACATCAACCCGCTCGACATCGACTACGAGCCCCCGGCGCTACCCGGGGAACGGACGAGGAGGAGGCCCGTGCTGATCCTGTTCATCATCGTTTCTGTACTGCTCGCCGCGACCGCCCAGCTGACGTTGAAGTATGGCGTCGACCGGGTCACCAAGGGCGGCCACTCCGGCATCGTGCTGAGCGAGCCCGCCACCTCGGCGCTCCGCGTGGCGCGCGAGCCGTTCGTGTGGGCGGGGCTGATCCTGTTCGCCATCTCGGCGGCGGTGTGGATCGTGGTCCTCTCCCGGGTATCGCTGTCGTTCGCCTATCCGTTCGCCGCGCTGACCTACATCATCATCGTGCTGTTCGATCAACTGATCCTGAAGGTCCCGGTGCCTGGGCTTCGGTGGGCCGGAGTCCTCCTGATCGCCACCGGCATCGTGCTGGTGTCGAGGACGCCGCACGCCTGACGGCTGATGGATCCCGACCTGGCCATCGTCGTCGTCAACCACAACACCGGCGACTACCTGGCCCGGTGCATCGCCTCGATCGCCTCGTCGGCCGGTGAGCTCGGAACCGAGATCGTGGTGGTCGACAACGCCTCGTCGGATGGCAGCGCGGAGCGGGCCTCGCCGGCGGGGGTTCGGCTGATCCGGAACCCGGACAACCGCGGGTTCGCCCGGGCCGCGAACCAGGGGATCGCCGCCACCGAGGCCCCGATGATCCTGCTGCTGAACCCGGACGCCGAGGTGGTGGGCGGCTCCCTGGAAGCGTTGGTCAAGGTGGCCCGCGAGCGGCCCCAGGCCGGGGCCATCGGGGTGCTGGTCCGGAACCCCGACGGTTCGATCCAGCCGTCGGCCCGCCGCGTGCCCCGGCTCGGGGAGGCACTGGCCCACGCGTTCCTCGGCCCGGTGTGGCGGAGGAACCCGTGGACCCGCTCCTACACCATGGCCGACTGGGACCGGGCCACCGAGAGAGAGGTCGAATGGGTGTCGGGGTCGGCCATGCTGCTTCGGCGCGAGGCCCTCGAGGCGGTGGGAGCGTTCGACCAGGGGTACTTCATGTACGTCGAGGACGTCGACCTGTGCACCCGGCTCCGCCGGGCGGGCTGGCAGGTGCTGTTCTCGCCCGAGCTCGAGGTGGTGCACCAGATCGGGGTGTCCACGCTCGGCCAGCGCGGGCGGATGGCGTTCGCCCACTCGGACAGCATCTACCGGTACTTCTCGAAGCATCGCGCTCGCGGCGGCGCCGTGCTCCTCAAGCCGTTCGTTCGCGCGGCGCTGTGGCTTCGGGCGCTGTGGATGTCGGCCCTGTCGGGACGGCGGCCGTCGTGAAGGCTGTCGTACTGGTGGGTGGCGAGGGGACCCGGCTGCGCCCCCTCACGGAGACGATCCCGAAACCGCTGGTCCCGTTCATGAACCGCCCCTTCCTCGACCACGTGCTCGATCACCTCGCCGAGCACGGCGTCGACGAGGTGGTGTGCTCCTCGCCATACCTCGAAGCCGTGTTCCACGCGTTCCTGGAGACCCGGGCCGGACGCGCTCCCGCGGTTCGGTGGATCACCGAGGCCGAGCCGCTGGGCACCGCCGGGGCGATCGCCGGCGCCCGTGAGCTCCTCGACGGGACCTTCCTGGCCCTGAACGGCGACATCCTCACCGACATGGACCTGGGCGCGCTCGCCGAGGCGCACCGGACGCGCGGTGCGGTGGCCACGATCGCGCTCCACCGCGTCGAGGACGCTCGACCCTTCGGCCTGGTTGAGACCGAGGCCGACGGCCGCGTCGTGGCGTTCCGGGAGAAGCCGGCGCAGCCCGTGGCCGCGGCCATCAACGCCGGCGTCTACGTCCTGGAGCCCGAGGCGCTGTCGGAGGTGCCGCCCGGACGGATGGTGTCGATCGAGCGGGAGACCTACCCGGACCTGATCGCCCGGGGCGAGCCGGTGTACGCCACCGTCGCGGGAGGGTACTGGCTCGACCTCGGCACGCCCGAGGCGTACCTCCGCGCACACGCCGACGCGCTCGACGGCCGGATCGCCGAGTATCGGGGCGCGGCCCGCCCAACGCTGGCCCCCGGCGCCCGGGTGGAGCCCGGGGCCTCGGTGGGGCCGCACGTCGTCATGGGCCGGGCCGCCGTGGTGGCCGCCGGGGCCGAGGTCGACCGGTCCATCCTCCACGCCGACGTGAGGGTGGGCCGCGACGCGCGGGTGAACACCTCGATCCTGGGGCCTGGCAGCGAGGTCGGTGCCGGCGCCGAGGTCCGCGACGCCGTGCTCGGCGAGCGGGCCCGGGTCGAGGAGGGGGCTCGGGTGCTGGGCTCGAGGGTATCCGCCGGCGACGTCGTGGCCCCCGCGTGAACGGCCGGCTCAACCGATCCGGGCGCCGCGTCGATGGTGCTACCGAACGGTCGCCACGAGTGACCCACGCGATGAGGAGACGCTCGATGTCGCTCGCGGCCGCTGCCCTGGGGCTGGCGCTCCTGGCGGCGGTCCCAGTAGCGGCCGGCCCGAAGCGGCCGGCCGGCGGCTTCACCTTCCATGGCTCCGGCTACGGCCACGGCCTCGGCATGGGCCAGTTCGGGATGCTGGGTCTGGCCCAGCAGGGGTGGGAGGCCACGCGGATCGTTCGGCATTACTACTCGAAGGTGGACGTGGGGCCGAAGCAGCCGGCCCGCCCCGACATCCGGGTGGGGCTCCTCCAGGCCGTAGGGAGCGTGAGGCTGATCGCAGCCAACGGTGGATTCGCGCTGTCGCTCCAGAGCGGCCAGGCGATCGAGACGGTGCCCGCGGGCTCGCGCCGAACCCTCGAGGTCACCGCCGACAGGCGGTTCCGGATCATCCGTCCCGACGGCACCCTCGTCGGCGACACCGCGTGGGGCGGCCCGACCGATCCCGTGATCGCCATCCGGGAGGCCGACGCCCGCGTCCGCGTGGCGGACTGGGGCCACGAGATCGGCCACGGCCTCCTCCGGTTCGAGGTCGCCGGTGAGGGCCAGGGCCACCTGGTCGCGGTGATGCCGATCGAGGAGTACGTGCTGGGGATCGCCGAGGTGCCGAGCTCGTGGCCGAAGGCCGCGCTCGGTGCGCAGGCCATCGCCGCCCGGACGTACGCGTACTGGCGACTTGCCGGGGGGATGCGGGCGGGCTGCGGGTGCGACGTGTTCTCCACCGTGGCGGATCAGAACTACGTGGGCTGGGACAAGCTCGCGGCCGCCGGCGGCGACCGGTGGGCCGGCGCGGTCCGGGACACCGAGCGGATCGTGGCGACCTACCAGGGAGCCCCCATCTACGCCGCGTACAGCTCGTCGAGCGGGGGCTACACCGAGGACATCGAGAAGGTGTGGCCGGGGTCCACCCCGCTCCCATACCTCCGCGGCGTGTGCGACCCGGCGGACGACACCGCGGCCAACCCCAGTCGGTTCTGGCAGGCTTCGTTCGACCCGGGCCACGTTACAGCCGCCCTGAAGCCCTACACGGGCGACGTCGGCGGCATCACGGGATTCTCCGACTGGCAGCTCGGCGTGTCGGGACGGGTGACCCGGGTGACCGTGGTCGGCTCGAAGGGGAGCCGCGTCCTCGAGGGGTGGGACATCCGCAGCGGGCTCACGCTCAAGGACACGCGGTTCTCGGTGAACAGGAACCTCAACATCCGCGGGGAGATCCGCCAGGCGTACGACGCCGCGGGGTGCCGGCCCGGTCGGGCCACCGGTGGCCAGCGGAGGATCCGGGGCGGACGGCTCCAGACGTTCGTGAAGGGCCGGATCTACGAGCACCTGAAGCGCGACACGGCGGCGTGGCTCCGGGGAGCGATGCTGAACGCGTACCTGAACGCCGGCGGCCATGCCTCGCGGCTCCGGCTCCCGTACCGGATCCGGCGGATCCGGGGCGGCCAGCGGGGCTGGTTCGACGGCGGGACGATCACCTGCACCGGCGGCTGCCGGGTGCGGTTCGGCTAGGAAACCTCAGCCTCGGGCGCGGCCGCGCCGTTCCGGTATTCGTCGATGAACGCCCGGGCGACGAGCGCCACGTCGTCGGGGTCGGCGTCCGCGGGCACCTGGCCGGTCTGCAAACGGGTCCAGGCCGCGAAGGCGATGTTGGTGCCTTCGGGAAGGTTCTCGTAGGGAGACAGGATCACCTCGGCCTCTCCCTCGACCAGGTCCTCCAGCTCGGAAAGCACCGGCTCGGGGAGCGCGCCGTCGCCCTCCGCCCGGTAGTACACGAGGACGTAGCCGTGCTCCAGGTTGTGGACGGCCGCCACCTCGGGCACCGGCTGGTCGTAGACCTTCGGTTCGGCCGGCAGGGGAGCCCCGGCGTGGGGACCCGACGCCGCCGGCACCGTGCCGTACTGGGGCGGAGGATCGGTCGGCTGGAGGTGCCCGGCTCCCTCGTCGCTCGGCTCCTCCACCTCGCCGATGCCCGCTCGGGCGGCCGCCGCGGCGGCCCGCTCCTCGAGCTGGCGGTTCTCCTGGACCTGGCTCCACACGAACCA
Organism: uncultured Actinomycetes bacterium; assembly: GCA_937890785.1. Classification (GTDB taxonomy): domain Bacteria; phylum Actinomycetota; class UBA4738; order UBA4738; family CALAEC01; genus CALAEC01. The sequence continues at coordinate 22,520 of CALAEC010000051.1, read as the reverse complement.
CCCGATGCCGCCCGCCACGGCCACCACCACACCCCACCGGACCAGGCGGCGGGTGCGCTGACGGCGCTTCGCCTGCTTGATCCGGCGCTCGCGCTCGCGGCGGGCCTGCTCCTTCCGGGCGGCTCGGGCCGAGGGCCGGTCGTCCGGCTTGGCTTCGGCGACGGCGGTGGCCGTTCCCGTTCGGGCCACCGGCCGGTCGGGACGCCGCCGCTTGCGCTTCTTCTTGGCCACGACGCAATCACTGTATCAATCCTCACTCGATGCGGAGGTGCGCTCCGGGCTCGATCGGCGGCCGCGGCGGGGGGGCGCCGGCCGGCAGGGGCCCTGCCGCAACCACCCCCATGGCCAGCTGGTCCGGCGGGAGCCCCACCGCCGCCGCGGCCTCGGGCCGGCAGAACAGCGACGCCGATATCCACGCCGACCCGAACCCCCGGGCATGGAGGGCCAGCAGGAGGTTCTGGATCGACGCCCCCGTGGCCAGGACGAACATGTCTCGCTCGGCCGTGCGCCTCCGAGGATCGGCGTACTCGTCCGCGCCCTGGAGCGCCAGGAACGGGAGGAGCAGAACCGGGGCGGCACCGATGAGCGCGTCGGACCGGGCCAGGCGCCGACGGATCACCTCGTCGGGCGTGCCGTCCGCCCGGAGGTCACGGACCCACGCGTCGGCCATGGCTCCCAGCAGGGCGGTTCGGGCCGGCACGGTCTCCAGCGCCACCCACGTCCACGGCCGCCTCCGAAGCCGGGAGCCGTGGGGGACCGGCGCGGTGAGCGCGGATCCAACGGCCTCGACCAGGACGTCGCGGGGAACCGAGCCGGGCCCGAACGCTCGGACCGTCCGGCGAGCCGCGATGGCGTCGAACGGCGAGGTTCGGAACAGATCCTCCTCGGGCGGGCGCACCAGGTCGGCGGCCCAGCCCGGCGGGGCATCGGTGCTGACGCCCCGGACGACCGCGGCGGGAACTCCCTCGGCCTTGCCCATGACCAGTCCGGACGCCGCGGCCACCTCGTCGGCCAGGGCCACCACGGTGGCCTCCAGGATGCGGCCCGCCGCGTCGGGCGTTCCCCGGAGGTCGATCAGCGCGGGCAGGCCGGCGCACCCGATGGCCACGTTGACCAGGCCGCGCCGCCACGGCCGGCCGAAGGTGTCGGTCACGACCACGGCCACATCGGCTCCGCTCCGGCGCCGGAGCTCCTCCCGGATGGCCGCGGCGGAGCCATCGGGGTCCTCCGGGAGCAGCGAGAGGATGCCTTCGGGGAGGTTCGAGGCATCCACGCCGGCGTTTGCGCACACGAAGCCGTGCTGGGTCTCCGCGATGACCAGGTCGCCCCGGCGGGCCACGATCCGGCGGGCCTCGCGTGCCACCCACTCCTCTTTCCTCCCGCGCACCAGCCGACCCTCAGCCTTCGAGACCGCCTTCTGGGTGACGGCCACCACGTCGCCGTCACGGAGCGCAGCTCGGTCGGCGATCAACGTGGCCAGGTCTGCGCCGGGCTCGACCTCGGGGACCCCGGCGACGGGGAGGACCTCGACGCTCATCCGGTGGCCAGCTCCAGCGCGGCCGTAGCGACCCGCTCGGCCACCGCGTCGTCGGTCATGATCGTGTCGGTCACGGCCACCCGCATCCCGAGCACGTTCTCGATCCTCGGCGCGAGATCCGCGTCGCGCTCGTCGACCACCCAGCCGTGCAGGAGCCCCCGGTAGGCGGACGCCGCGCCGAGCGCCGATACCTCCAGGCCGACCGCGGGCATCAGGCGATCGGCCATGCCGGCCACGGGGGCGCCGCCGACGATCGGGGACACCCCTGCGGCCCGTTCCCGCCGGGCCGCCACGGCGTCGCGGACGCCGGAGACGGCCAGGATCGGCGCCACGCTCACCACCGGGTTCGAGGGGCAGACAACGATGGCGTCGGCCGCCTCGATCGCCTCGAGCACGCCGGGCGCGGGACGGGCCCGGGCGATACCCTCGAACCGCACGCCCTTCACCTCGTCCCGGGCCCCCCGTTTCACCCAGTAGACCTGGAAGGGGTCGGTGCGGCCCGAACCGTCATCGTCCATCGAATCGATCACGGTCGCCACCGGCTCGTCCGACATCGGGAGGATCCGGACGCCGACCCCGAGGGCCGCGGTCAGGCGGGCGGTGACCTCGGACAGCGATGCCCCCTCGCCCAGCCACCCCGTACGGACGAGGTGCGCGCCGAGATCGAGGTCGCCGAGTCCGAACCACGCCGGCCCGCCGAGGCCCCGAACCTCCTCGAGGGCACGGAACGACTCGCCGGCCCGTCCCCATCCGCGGTCGCGGTCGGCCAGGCCGGCCAGCCAGTACGTCACGGAGTCGAGGTCGGGACAGATCCGCAGTCCGTGGAGCGTCATGTCATCGGCGGTGTTGACCACCGCCGTCACGTCGGTCGGCGGCACCGCGCGCACCAGCCCGCGGAGGAACTTCCCGGCGCCGACGCCGCCGGCGAGCGCCACCACCTTCACGCCCGCAAGCCTACCGTCGGCTCGGTGCTAGGCTCGCGACCGATGCCGGTCTCCGACCACGCTGTCCGACGGGCGATCCGCCGCGCCGAGGCCGGCCGGTCGCTGTCGATCGACGAGGCCACCGCGCTGATGGAGGCCCGCGGTCCGATGCTCGAGGAGCTCCTCCGGGTGTCCGCGTCGCTTCGCGACCTCGGTCACGGCCGGGTCATCACGTACTCGCGGAAGGTGTTCATCCCGTTGACGATGCTGTGCCGCGACGTGTGTCACTACTGCACGTTCGCCAAGGCGCCGGCGCGGCTGGAGAGCCCGTTCCTCTCGCTGGAGGAAGTGGTGGCGATCGCCGAATCGGGGCGGCGCGCCGGATGCAAGGAGGCGCTGTTCACGCTGGGCGACCGTCCCGAGGACCGGTACCCGGTGGCTCGTCGATGGCTCGAGGAGCGGGGATACCGCTCCACGCTCGACTACGTTCGAGCGGCGGCCATCCGCGTCATCGAGGAGACCGGCCTCCTCCCCCACCTGAACCCGGGCGTGATGCGGTACGAGGACCTGGCACGGCTGAAGCACGTGTCCGCGTCGATGGGATTGATGCTGGAGCAGTCCACCGAGCGGCTGACAGAGAAGGGCATGCCGCACCACGGCTCGCCGGACAAGGTGCCGGCCGTCCGCCTGCGAACGATCGAGGACGCCGGGCGCCTGGCGATCCCGTTCACCACCGGGATCCTCGTCGGGATCGGCGAGACCGCCCGCGAGCGAGCAGCGTCGATGTTCGCCATCCGTGACCTCCACCGCCGGTACCGGCACGTCCAGGAGGTCATCGTGCAGAACTTCCGGGCGAAGCCGGACACGCGGATGCACGATCACCCCGAGCCGGGCGACCAGGAGTTCCTGGCCGCGGTGGCGGCGACCCGGGTGATCCTGGGGCCCCGGGTCAACGTGCAGGCCCCGCCGAACCTGTCCGACCCGGCGAAGCTCCTCGGCGCGGGGATCAACGACTGGGGCGGCGTCTCGCCGATCACACCGGACCACGTGAACCCCGAGGCGCCGTGGCCGAAGCTCGACGCGCTCCGGGCGCGAACCGGGGAGGAGGGGCTTCAGCTCCGCGAGCGACTCTGCGTCTACCCCGAGTACGCCGCCCGCCCGGACCCCTACCTCGCCGGGAAGATGCGCGCGCCGGTGGCTGCGCTCCTCGGGGACGACGGGCTGGCCCGCGAGGGGCAGCAGGCCGAGCCGATCCCGTGGCAGGACCCGGAGGTCCAATGGAAACCGCGGCGGACCGACCTCGCCTTCGCCAAGGGCCCCGGTGCGGGACTCCGCGCGGACGCCGACGAGGTGTACGGGGATCTCGACGGGCTGGAGGTCGAGGCCACCCGGGCCTGGGCCGTCCGCCGTCGGGACCCCTCCCGGATCGACGCCACGGTCCGATCCGTCCTCCGCAAGGCCGAGGCCCACAGGCCCGACGACATCACGGAGCCGGAGGCCCTGGCTCTGTTCGAGGCCGAGGGGGCGACGCTGGAGGCCCTGTGCCGGGTGGCCGACGACCTCCGCCGCCAGGCGGTCGGGGACGAGATCACCTACGTGGTGAATCGGAACATCAACTTCACGAACGTCTGCTACGTGGGCTGCCGGTTCTGCGCGTTCGCCCAGCGCGAGGTCGATCCGGAGGCGTACACGCTGACACTCCGCGAGGTGGCCGACCGGGCCGAGGAGGCCTGGGTCTACGGGGCCACCGAGGTGTGCATACAGGGCGGCATCCACCCCGACCTCCCCGGCGACTTCTACTTCCGGTTGCTGGACGCGGTGAAGGCCCGGGTGCCCGGGATCCACCTGCACGCGTTCAGCCCGATGGAGGTGCTGAACGGGGCCACCCGGCTGGGGATCTCGTTCCGCGAGTTCCTCCAGGAGTGCGTGGCCCGCGGGCTCGGCTCCATCCCGGGAACGGCCGCGGAGATCCTCGACGACGAGGTGCGGTGGGTCCTGACGAAGGGCAAGCTGCCGGCCGACACGTGGGAGGAGGTCGTCACCGCCGCGCACGAGGTCGGCTTGCGGTCCTCATCGACGATCATGTACGGGCACGTCGACGCGCCGCCGCACTGGGTGGCGCACATCCGCCGGCTCGCCCGCATCCAGGACCGGACGGGCGGCTTCACCGAGTTCGTGCCGCTTCCGTTCGTGCACCAGAACGCGCCGATCTACCTGGCCGGGAAGGCCCGTCCGTCGTCGACGTTCGAGGAGGACCGTCGCATGCACGCCGTGGCCCGCCTCCTGCTCGACGGACGCATCGACAACGTGCAGGTTTCGTGGGTGAAGCTCGGCATGGATGCGAGCGAGGTGATCCTCCGCGGCGGCGCGAACGACTTCGGCGGAACGTTGATGGAGGAGACGATCTCGCGCATGGCCGGCTCGGAACACGGCATCCGAAAGGAGCCGCACGAGTTCATCGAGGCGATCAGAGCGCTCGGTCGTGTGCCCGTGCAGCGCACTACCACATACGAGCGCGTTGTGCCAACACCATCTCGCTGAGTTATCCACAGCGTTCGAACCGCCCAAAGTTCCTTCAAACGTCTGTGAAAAAAGTTCATCATTGGGACTGGACAAACGTGGTGCGCTCCGTCCAGAATTACACTTGTGTAGTTCGACGGCGGGGGAGGCGGATGCACCACTACATCCCATGGCAAGAGAGGGCGAGGTGCCGGGAGTTCGACCCGGAGATCTTCTTCCCCGAGAAGGGTGGATCGTCGCGCGAGGCGAAGCGCATCTGCGCCGAGTGCACGGTCCGGATCGAGTGCCTCAACTACGCGCTGCGCCGCGACGAGCGGTACGGCGTGTGGGGAGGCATGAGCGAGCGAGAGCGACGACGCCTGAAGCGCATGGCGTCCTGAGCGTGGAGAGGAGGTGACCATGGCGACAGCGCGGAGGAGGAGGAAGTCGACCGCACGCAAGTCGACGGCCCGCAAGAAGGCGCCGGCGCGGAGGAAGACCACCGCGAGGAAGACGAGCAGCCGGAAGCGGACGACCGCGGGGAAGAAGGCCGCGGCGACGCGGAAGCGGAAGTCGGCAGCGAGGTCCAGGGCCGCGAAGAAGGCCGCGGTGACGCGGAAGCGGAAGGGGACGTCGCGGAAGCGGACGACTGCCAAGAGGACGACCGCGCGCAGGAAGTCGACTCGTCGGAAGAAGACGACGGCGGCTCGGAGGCCCAGGAAGCGGGCCACGGCGCGCAAGTCCACCAGGCGGACCACCTCGAGGAGGAAGAAGGCGTAGCCTCGAGGCGCCAGGCGAACGGAGGGGGGCCCCTGTGGCCCCCCTCCTTCATTTCGCCCTCTGAACCCGACTACGCTGGGCCACCCGGATGCAGATCGATGTCCCGTCCGTCCTGGCCGTGCTCGTCACGCGGAACGGCGCCGCGTGGCTGCCTCGCGCGCTGCGGTCGTTGGCCCGGCAGACCCACCCGCGGTTGGGCGTCCTGGCCGTCGACAACGCTTCCACCGATGGCTCGGCCGAGATCCTCGAGCGTTCGCTCGGCGCGAATCGGGTGGTCCGCACCGAGCGCAACCTCGGGTACGCCGGAGCGATCCAGCGGGTGTTGGACATCCCCGCGGTCCGGCGCGTCGACTTCCTCCTGCTGCTGCATGACGACGTCGCGCTGGCTCCGAGCGCCGTGGCCCGGCTGGTCGAGGAAGCCGAGCGTGTGTCCGGAGCGGGGGTGGTGGGCCCGAAGGTCCTCGACTGGGACGGCCGGGTCCTGCTCGAGGTCGGGTTCAGTGCCGACCGGTTCGGCGCTCCGCATTCTCCGGTCGAGGAGGGAGAGCTCGACCAGGGCCAGTACGACGCGCCGCGGGAGGTCCTGTTCGTCTCGTCCGCCGTGATGCTGGTGTCCCGGGAGGTGCTCGAGCGGGTCGGCCCGCCGGATGTGCGGCTGGCATGGCCCGACCTCGACCTGTGCTGGCGGATCCGGCTCGCCGGGTACCGCATCCTGGTGACGCCCCGGGCCGTGGCCGTCCACAGGATGGCTCGGGCTCGAGGCGAGCGGCCCGGCGGCGTCGTCCGTCCGAGGTACGAGGCCGAGCGAGCGGCGCTGGCGGCGATGCTCGTCAACTATCGGCCGTGGACCCTCGCCTGGATCCTCCCGCTTTCAGTGCTCCTGGGCCTCGGCCGGATCGTCCTGTCCCTGCTGGGCCGTCGCTTCGAGCGAGCCGGCGAGGCGGTGGCGGCGTGGGGATGGACCCTGGGCCACCTCCCCGGCACGATCGCCCGCCGCGCCCGGGCCCAGCGGGTCCGACGGGTGTCGGAACGGGAGATCACGAGGTTCATGTCCCCGGCAGGATGGCGAGTGCAGCGGTGGGCCACCCAAGCGTCGGGCGTGTTGGTCGGCAGGCGCGCGGCCCAGGTGGAGGAGGGAGAGGAGCTCGAGGCACCGCCGCTGGGTGAACGCGTGGCTTCCGTGGTGGCCGACCATCCCGTGGCCGTGGCCTGGATCGGGGCGGCCGTCGTCACGCTTGTCGCTTTCCGCGAGGTGCTGTTCGCGTCGACGATCGAGGGCGGGGCGATGCCCGTGTTCCCCTCGGATGCCGCGTCCTTCTTCGGGGCGTTCGCGGCGTCCTGGCGGCAGACCGCGTTCGGTGGGCCCGAGCTGGCCAGCCCCGCGCTGGTCCCGCTCGGCGTGGGAAGCGTCCTGGCGCTCGGCAACCCCGATCTCCTGGGCCGACTCCTGGTAGCGCTCGGCCCCGTGGCCGCCGGCGTGTCCTGCTACGCCGCCGCACGGAGGCTGGGGCTCCGCGCCGGCGCCGCTGTGGTGGCCGCGCTGTCGTACGCCGTGGCCGCGCCGGCGCTGTGGGCGGCCTCCGAGGGCCGGGTCTCGGTCATCGTCCTCCTCGTGGCGCTGCCGATCGTGGCCTCGCGGCTGGTGGAGGGATTCGCCCCCGCCGGACCGACACGGCCCATGGCCTGGACGGTCGGCACGGGGATGGCGCTGGCCGTGGCCACGGCCTTCGAGCCTTCGGCATGGGTCGCCGTCGGGCTGGGCGTCGCGCCCCTCGCGGTGATCCCGGAGCCGCGGGGGAGCCGGATCCGGGGGGTCCCGCTGGCCGTGGCGGTCGCCGTGGTGGCGGCGTTGCTCCTGCTTCCCTTCCTCGTCACGCTGGCCGACGCCGGCGCCGGGCCGACAGCCCCGGCGCGAGCCCGGTTCGTCGACCTGCTCCGGCTGACCCCCGGCCCAGGGCCCGGCTCGGGCCTGACGGCGGTCTTTCTTCCGGTGGCCGGAGCGCTGGCGTTCGCCGTGGCCGTGGAACGACGGGCGGCGTGGCGCTCGCTGCTCGTGGCGGCCACTGGGATCCCCCTGGCCTGGCTCGCGGCCGCCGGCAGGCTCCCGTCCGCCGTCGGCGAGCCCGTCCCGTACCTGGCCGCGGCGGCGTTCTGGCTCGCGATCCTGGTCGGCCTCGGTGTGGCCGGCATGCCGCACGGGGTGCGACGGGCCGCCTTCGGGACTCCGCAGATCGTGGCCGCACTGACAACGGTGGTGCTGGTCCTCGGGGTGGGCGGCCAGGTCGTCCGCGCGCTCGCGGGCGGCTGGGCGGTGGGGGAGGGCCGGGTGGCCGCTGCGTGGCCCGTGGTCACCTCGACCGAACCGGGGGTTCCCTTCCGGGTCCTGTGGCTCGCCGAAGACGACGGCCTGCCGTTCCCGCCTCCCGGCGGCGATCCCGAAGGGGTCGTGGCGGCAGGAAGGACGGAGGTCGCGTACGGCGTCACCGGCCGGGCGGGGCGGTCCGTGCTCGCCATCGGCCTCCCGCCTGACGACGCCGCTCTCGACCGGGTGGAGGCGGTGCTGGCGGCCGTGCTCGAGGGGCGGGTGGTGCACGCGGGAGCGCTCCTCGGCCCGATGGGGATCCGATACGTGGTGGCCGGCGAGGACCGTCTCCCGGCGCCGGCGGCCCGCCGGCTCGGCGAACAGGTCGACCTCGACCTCGTCCAGCGAGCCGGGGGGCTGGCCATCTACCGGAACGCCAGGGCCGTGCCGTCCGCCGCGGTCGTCCCCGGCGAGGGTGCCGTGGCCGCGGCGCGATCCAGGTCACTCCTCGCGCCGGCCGACGTGAGCGGCGCCACCGCGGAACGGCTGCGGGGCGGTCCTGACGCGCTTGAGGGGACCGTTCCCGAGGGAGGCGTCTCGCTCCTCCTCGTGGCCGACCGCTTCGACCCGCGGTGGCGGGCTCGATCGCCGGCCGGAGAGGCGGTCCCGTTCCCCGCGTTCGGGTGGGGCATCGGGTTCGAGGGCCGCCCGGGGGCGGTGACGGTGTCGTTCGACGGAGGCCCGCGACGAACCGTGGAGCTGGTGGCGCTCGGTCTGCTCTGGGCAGTGGCGATGTGGTTGGTGCGCCGGCGCGACGAACGAGCCGAGCCCATGGAGGCGGTGACGACCGACGAGGTGCCGGCCGTCCCCGAGGTGAGCCGAACGTGACGGTGCGGGCTCGCGTCGTGCTGGCCGCAGCGGTCGTTACGGCCGTGGTGGCGGGAGGCCTGCTGATGGAACGGCGTCTCGGCGCCGCGCCCGTCTCTCGCTCGATCGCCGGGCCCGGCGTGTCGGGCGCCCGGTACTGTCCGCACGGCGGGGGACAGGGGTGGCGGGCGTGGATCGTCGTGGCGAATCCCACGGAGCTCTCCGCCGACGTGGTCGTCACCAGCCGCACCGGGGCGGGCCCCCCAAGCTCGATCCCCTCCACCCTCGCCCCGATGACCCACGCCTATATCGAGGTGCCCGCGCCGGAGATGGCCTCGGCCACCGTGGTCGAGTTCTTCGGCTCGGTGGTGACGGCGGGGATGGTCACGGCGCGGCCCGACGGCGAGGGAGGCGTCGGCGCCGAGCCGTGTGCCGAGCACCCCGCCACCGAGTGGTTCGTCCCGGAGGCCAGCACGCTGCGCGGACAGGACGCCACCGTGGTGATCCACAACCCCTTCGGGTCGGAGGCGGTTCTGGACGTGCGTCTGCTTGGGGAGGCCGGGCCGATCCGGCACGGCCGGCTCCGTGGGCTGGTCCTCGAGCCCGGCCAGGTGAAGGCGGTCTCGGTCGGTCGGTTCGCCCTCGGCGAGGCCGGGGTGGCCGCGGCGGTGGTGGCGCACCTGGGGCGGGTCGTCGTCGGGGGTGTCCACACCTCGACCGCGGGGGTTCGGTCCGTCATCGGCACGCCGGCTCCCGCGACCTCGTGGGTCCTGCCGGGCTCGGGCGACCCGGGCGCCGGCCGCCTCGTGGTGTCCGCACCCGGTGACGAAGCCGCCTTCCGGGCCGACGCCATGGGGGAGGCCGGGCAGACGCCGCTGGTCGACCTCGAGTCGGTGTCGGGCGGATCGGCCACGACCGTGGATCTCCCCGGCGGCGCCAGCGGCGTGCTGGTCCAGGGAGAGGGCGCCGCGCCGCTGCTGGCCGGACGCTTGCTGGTCCCGCCGGTGCCGGAGCCGCCGCCCGAGCCCCGCCGGGAGCGACGGCGGCGGCAGGGCGGTCAGGGTGAGGAACGACGGGAGGAGCCGGCCGAGCCGCCGGCCCCCGAGCCCGGCGACCTGGCCTCGACCGGCGGATCCGCCGCGGCCAAGGGCAGATGGGTGGCGCTGCCCGCCACGCCTCCTGAGGGCGGGCCCGCGGCCCTGGTCCTCCAGAACCCCGGCGGCGGCACGGCCCAGGTCACGGTGTCGCCGCTGGGCGCTCCCGGCCTCGAGCCGCAGGCGCTGGAGATCCCCGCAGCGTCCGTCGTCGTCGTGCCGCTCCCCGAGACGCCCACGCCCGTCCTGATCGAGGCGGCCGGCGCGCCCGTGCTGCCCGCGCAGGTGTCGCTGGACCGCCGGACGTACGCCGTGGCCGTCGGCGTCCCCATCGGCCGATCGGGGGGTTGACGGCACAGGGGCCCCGGGTACGATGCTTGACGTGAGGAACAGGCGTCACGCGGCCCCAAAGACGCGAGGAAGCGCCCGCGTTGCGGTTTCGATCGTGCTCGGTCTGCTGCTTTTTGGCGGTGGAACGGCGTACGCCACGTACCGGTACGACGTGGCTACTTCCGACCGCCTCCTGCCCGGCGTGCGGATCGCCGGCGTCGACGTGGGTGAGCTGTCACGGGATGAGGCCGTGGCCACCGTGCAGGCCGAGATCGAGGCGGACCTCGGGCGCGAGATCGTCGTGGAAGCCGCCGACCAGGTGTGGCAGGTCAGTCCCGGCGAGCTCGGGACGATCGCTGAGGTCGAAGCCGCGGTCGACCAGGCGCTCGGTCTGAACGAGGGCTATTCGTGGCCCGAGCGCGTGTTCCGCCGGCTCGCGGACCGGCCCATCACCCACGAGGGACTGGTGCGGTATCGGCCCGACGCCGCCCGCCTCCGAGACTTCGTCGGGGCGGCAGCCGAGCAGGTGGTCGTGGCCCCGTCGGACGCCTCGGTCGACTATGACGATGGGGAGCTGGTGCTCCGCCGGCCGAAGTTCGGCCGCGAGCTGGCCGTCCGGGACGCGCGACGGGCGTTGCGGGCCGCGATGCTGGACGGCTCGATCCGGGTGGCGCTTCCCACCGAGCGGATCGAGCCCGAGGTCGGCAAGGCGGATCTCGGGAGCACGATCGTGGTGGACCTGTCCGACCTCGAGCTGACGCTGTTCGAGGGACTCCGGCGGGTCAGGAGCTACCCCGTGGCCGCCGGCTCGCCGCAGTACCCGACGCCGACGGGGGAGTGGACGGTCATGGACAAGGCGGAGAACCCCGTGTGGATCAACCCCGCCCCCGAGGGCTGGGGGAAGAGCCTCCCCGACCTGATCCCGGGCGGTCCCGACAACCCACTGGGCACCCGGGCCCTGTACCTCGACGCGCCGGGCATCCGGATCCACGGCACCTCCGCCTCGTACTCGATCGGGAGCTATGCCTCCCACGGATGCATCCGGATGCTGATGGACGACGTCGAGGAGCTGTACGACCTCGTCCCCATCGGGACGACCGCGCACGTCGTCCTGTAGTCCTCGGAAAGAATGACAAAACCCCGCGTCGGGGTTGCGCGCCACGCCGGCCAGGGCATACGATAGTCGGGTACTCCGAGGAGGCACGAAGGGGCGACCTGGAAGGCCACCTCGGAGTACGCTTTCGTTCACACGTTTTTCGGAAGGAGGCCGTGGGGCCTCCTTCCTGGCGTTTTGGGGGCGCCGTCGGGCCCCGCCTGGAAACCAGGCCCCGCCGCCCTCCTGGATGTGCTTAGGTAACGAATCTGCTACCTAAGACAGCCGGGCGTGGCGAATTACATCGATGTGATCTATGCTTGCCGCCATGCGCGCGTGCGGGAAGCAGGGATGTGGGGGGCCGGCCTCGGCCACCGCGGCGCTGCGGTATCGCGAGCGGATCCTGTGGATCGGCGACCTGGTCCCACAGCGTGATCCGAATCTGCTCGACCTCTGCGAAGGCCACGCGGACTCGATCACCGCGCCGTACCGGTGGCGCCGACTGGACGAGCGTCGAGCGGCTCCGGGCCTGCCACCGGCCGCAGCCTCGGCCTGAACGACGCTACCCTGTCCCGCGATGACCCTCAGACGGGAGCTCCTTGGGGAGATCCGGTCCCTCGACGAGCACGAGCTCAGGCGGCTCCTCATCTTCGCCAGAGGCCTGCTGGTCTCGCGGCACGGGGTCGAGGTGCCGGACCGGGCCCCAAAGGGGTCGGTGACGTACCGGCAAGAGCGGGTCCGGTGCGGACGGGAGGGATGCACGACCTGCCCCCACGGGCCCTACTGGTACGCCTACTGGCGGGAAGGCGGGCGGCTCCGGTCGCGATACATCGGGAAGGAGCTCATGCGGACTAGTCCCTCATGACTAGCCCCATGTGACCAGGGAAAATGGCCCCGTCGGGCCATGCAGCGGGACGCGCTCCGCGGCCGAGAACCACGGTATGAAGCGCAGCCACAGGCAGACCACCTGCTCCACGTGCGGCTCCACCGACACGATCTCCGTCGGCATGGAGATGGCCGACGGCGCCGTGCGGTTCTGGAGCTGCACGGAGTGCGAGGCGACAGGCTGGCAGCGCGACGGCGCGACCATCGACCGCACCGCCGCCCTGGCCAACGTCCCTCGCCGCTGAGCGGACCGACCGACCAGAGCCCGGCCCCACCCTCCCTGGGCCGGGCTTTGGCCACCTCTGAGGGGGTCGAGCAGTCGCCTCCGAGTAGAATCCGCGGCGTGACGTCCCTGCCCCCCATCTTCAAGGCCTACGACATCCGTGGCATCTATCCCGAGCAGCTCGACGAGGGAGCGGCACGCCGGATCGGCGCCGCGTTCGCCGAGTTCACGGGGTCCGGTCGCATCGTCATGGGACGCGATGCCCGGCTGTCGTCCCCGGCGCTCTCTGCCGCCTTCGCTGAGGGCGTCACCCGAATGGGCCGCGACGTCGTCGACATCGGGCTCGCCACCACCGACATGCTGTACTTCGCGTCGGGGCGGTTGGGGCTGCCCGGGGCGATGTTCACGGCCAGCCACAACCCGCCCGAGTGGAACGGCATCAAGCTGTGCCGGGCCGGCGCGGCGCCGGTCGGCGAGGACTCGGGCCTCGACGAAGTCCGAGCGCTGGCCGAGCGGGAACCGTCCCCAACGGGAGAGTCAGGCCGGTTGACGTCGCGGGATATGCTCGAGGAGTACGTCGAGCACGTGCTCACGTTCGTGGCCGCCGAACGGATGGCCCCGCTCACCGTGGTGGCCGACGCCGCCAACGGCATGGCCGGCCTGGTGCTCCCGGCGGTCTTCGAGCGCCTCCCGGTGAAGCTCGTGGGCATGTACCTCGAGCTCGACGGCACGTTCCCGAACCACCCCGCCGACCCGATCCAGCCGGAGAACCAGGAGGACCTCCGCCGGGAGGTGACCGAGCACGGCGCCGACGTCGGCCTGGCCTTCGACGGGGACGCCGACCGGGTGTTCGTCGTCGACGAACGGGCTGAGGGCGTTTCCGGCTCGCTGATCACCGCGCTGGTGGCCGAGGCCATGCTGGAACGTGAGCCCGGGGCCACGATCCTGCACAACGTGATCTGCTCGTGGGTGGTGCCCGAGGTGATCCGGGAGCACGGCGGCGTCCCGGTGCGCACGCGCGTGGGGCACTCCCTGATCAAGAAGGTGATGGCCGAGACGGGGGCGATCTTCGGCGGGGAGCACTCGGGCCACTACTACTTCCGAGATCACTACCGCGCGGACTCCGGCCTGATCGCCGCGCTGGTCGTGATGGAACGGCTGTCCGAGGCCGGAGTCCCGATGTCGGAGCTGCTGCGGCCGTACCGGCGGTACCAGGCCTCCGGGGAGATCAACTCCGAAGTCGAGGACAAGGAGGCGGTGATCGAGGAGCTGGCCAGGCGCTACGCCGACGGCCGGCAGGACCGCCTCGACGGCCTCACCGTCGAGTACAACGACTGGTGGTTCAACGTGCGGCCGTCGAACACCGAGCCGCTCCTGCGCCTCAACGTGGAGGCGAAGACCGAGCCGGTGCTGAAGGCGCGGACTGCCGAGTTGGTGAGCCTGATCCGGAAGGAGGCCTGATGACGCTCGACAAGGAGCTGCTCGACATCCTGGCCTGCCCGAACTGCCGCGGCGACGTCGAGTACCGCGAGGCGGAGCAGGAGATCGTGTGCGTCGGCACATGCGGCTACCGATATCCGGTCCGCGACGACATCCCGGTGATGCTGATCGACGAGGCCATCAAGCCGGACGAGCGGTGAGCGACACCCTCGACGACGCCGCCGCCCTCCGGGCCGGCGATCCCCGGGGGATGCTGGGGGCGTTCGCCAGCACCGGCGACCAGCTGCGGGAGGCGTACCGAGCCGCTCGGGCCTCGCCCATCCCGTTCGCCGGCGAGGTGCGAGGCGTGGTGGTCTGCGGTATGGGCGGATCGGCGGCCGCCGGCGACGTCGTCGCGGCGGCGTTGGGTGACCGAGCCGATGTTCCCATCGTCACGCTGCGGGGATACGGCCTGCCTCGGGGGTACGGCGAGGAGCACCTGGTCCTGTGCGTGTCCTACTCGGGGAACACCGAGGAGACCGTGGCCGCGTTCGGCCGGGCCCGCTCCCTCGGGTGCAGCACCGTGGCGGTGTGCGGCGGCGGCGCGCTGGCGGCCGCAGCCGAGGGCGCCGAGCTGCCCTCGGTGGTCATTCCGACCACAGCGCCGGTCCCGCGGGCCGGGCTCGGCTCCCTGGTGGGAGGCGTGCTCGGCGCGCTGGTCGCCGCCGGCGTCCCGTCCGGCGTGGATGCCGAGGTGGACGACGCCGCGAGTCTCCTGGACCGGCTCGCCGCGGACCTCGGGCCGGACGTCCCGCTCGGTCGGAACGAGGCCAAAGACGTGGCCGCATGGGTGGGCGAGCGGATCCCGGTGATCTGGGGTTCCGAGGGCGTCAGTGCCGCGGCGGCGTGGCGCTGGAAGACTGCGTTCAACGAGAACGCGGAGGTGCCGGCGTTCGCGTCCGAGCTGCCCGAGCTCGACCACCACGAGGTCGTGGGGTGGACGGCCAAGCGCGGAGGGGGGTTCTGTCTGCTGATCCTTCGCGAGGCCGGCGAGCACGAGCGCATCCAGGCGCGACTCGAGGCAACGCTGGAGGAGCTCGAAGATTCGGGTCTCGAGTGGCGCGAGGTCCGGGCCCGGGGCGACACGCCGCTGGCCCGGTGCCTTTCGCTGGGGCTGGTCGGCGACCTGGCCAGCACGTACCACGCGCTGGCCCGGCGCATCGACCCGGCCGCCATGGAAGCCCTGGTCAGGATCAAGGAGCGGCTGTCTCGGTGACGGTCGGGCCTGGGGACGGGCTGGCCGAGCGTTCGGTCGAGGCCGTCCGAAGGCGGACCGACACGGTTCCGCGGGCGGCGATCGTCCTCGGGTCCGGCCTCGGCCGGGCCGTCGAGGGGATCGACGCGGAGGTCGAGATCCCGTATACCGACCTCCCGGGGTTCCCGGAGCCGACCGTCCCCGGCCACGCCGGCCGACTGGTGATCGGAACGCTGGCCGCGGTGCCGATCGCCGCGTTCCTCGGCCGGATCCACTTCTACGAGGGCCGCGACATGACGCTGGTGACGCTCCCCACGCGGGTGGCGGCGACGCTCGGCGCCGAGGTGCTGCTCGCCACGGCAGCCGTGGGCGGCGTGGATCCCTCTCTCCCGGCCGGCTCGCTGGTGGTCGGGGAGGACCACCTCTCGTTCCTGGGCCAGAATCCCCTCCGGGGATGGCGAGACGACGACGGTCGTCCGCCGTTCGTCAACCCGGCCGAGGCGTACGACCGCGATCTCGCGGACGTCGCGCTGAAGGCAGCGGCCGACGTCGGCCTGCCGGCGACCCGCGGCGTGTACGCGGCAAGCGCCGGCCCGACCTACGAGACGCCCGCGGAGATCGACTACCTTCGCCGCGCCGGGGCCACGGTCGTCGGGATGTCCGTGGTCCCCGAGGTGAGCGCGGCGGCCGCGCTCGGCCTGCGGTTCGTGGGACTGTACTGCGTGACGAACACGGCGGGACCGGGGACCACGCATGTCGAGGTCGAGGAGGTGGCCGCGTCGTTCGCCGGGAAGCTTGCCGCGGTGCTGGAGCGGGTGCTGGCGGAGATCTGAGAGGAGCCGGATGGACTGTGACGTGAGGGACCTGGGACTGGCCGAGAAGGGCCGGGGACGGATCGACTGGGCCTCGCGCGAGATGAAGGTCCTGAGCCTGATCCGGGAGCGGTTCGAGAAGGAGCGCCCGTTGGCGGGGATCCGGGTGGCGGCGTGCCTCCACGTGACCACCGAGACCGCCAACCTGCTGGCGACGCTCCGGGCCGGGGGGGCGGAGGTCGCGGTGTGCGCGTCGAACCCGCTCTCCACGCAGGACGACGTGGCCGCGGCCCTGTGCGATCAGGATGGGATCGACACATACGCGATCCGCGGCGAAGACCAGGAGACGTACTACGGGCACATCCGCTCGGTCCTCGATCATCACCCCCACGTGACCATGGACGACGGGGCCGACCTGGTCAGCACCCTCCACAAGGAGCGGCCCGACCAGGTCGCCGAGGTCATCGGGGGCACCGAGGAGACCACCACCGGGGTGATCAGGCTGCGGGCCATGGCCCAGGACGGCGCGCTCGGCTACCCGATCGTGGCCGTGAACGACGCCCGGACGAAGCATCTGTTCGACAACCGGTTCGGCACGGGCCAGTCCACGATCGACGGGATCGTGCGGGCCACCAACCTGCTCCTGGCCGGCCGGGTGGTCGTGGTGTGCGGGTACGGCATGTGTGGCCGCGGCGTGGCGTCCCGGGCTCGAGGGCTGGGTGCCAGGGTGGTGGTGACCGAGGTCTCGCCGGTGGTGGCGCTGGAGGCTGCCATGGAAGGGTATGAGGTCCTGCCGCTCCGAGCGGCGGCGCGCACCGGCGAGATCTTCGTCACGGTGACCGGCGACACCAGCGTGATCCGGGGGGAGCACCTCGAGGCGATGAAGGACGGCGCGGTCCTGGCCAACTCGGGCCACTTCGACGTGGAGATCGATAGGAAGGCGCTGGAAGAGCTGTCGGTGGAGCGGCGGCGGATCCGCGAGCACGTCGATGAGTACCGGATGCCGGACGGACGCCGGATCAGCCTGCTGGCCGAGGGTCGGCTGGTGAACCTCGCCGCGGCCGAGGGCCACCCCGCCGCGGTCATGGATATGTCGTTCGCCAACCAGGCGTTGTGCGTGGAGTGGATCGTGAAGCAGCGGAGCGCCCTGGAGAAGGCCGTGCACACCGTCCCGGGCGATATCGACGACGAGGTGGCCCGGCTGAAGCTCCAGTCGATGGGCATCGACATCGACGAGCTCACGCCGGAGCAGGAGGCGTACCTGCGGTCGTGGGAGCACGGGACCTGAACGAGGCGCTCGCCGGCTCCGTCTCCGTGGGGACCGTGTTCGACCGGTTCCCGGCCTCGGTCCGGGGCGCGGTTGTGATCCGGGCCCTCGATCGGGAGCCGCACCAGATCCGACTCGTGGGAGCCGAGGTGGTGGCGGCCCACGACCTCGGACGGACGGTCCACGCGGTGGCCGCGGAGCCGGCCACGATCGACGTGGCGCCGCACCGGGAGGTCCTGATCCCCTTCGACGTGCCCTTCGCCGGCCTGGACTCCGGCTGGTACTGCGTGGTGGCCGAGGTCGAGGTCGACGGGAGCGCTCGCCTGCGGGGGCCTGAGGACGGGGGCAAGCGGTTCGTGGTCCCGTGGGCGTCGGGCGAGGTCCGGCGGGGTGACCTGCGTCCCGGCCTCGAGGTGGGGGGCGCCCTGATCGAGCGTGTCGAGCTGAAGGCCGACCGGACCGCGGTCCGGTGGCGGCCGCCGGCCGCCGCGCCGGAGGCCCGGCTCCGCCTCCGGCTGGGGAGCCGCCGGCTGCCGGTGGTCGAGGACACGGAGGAGCGGGGTGTTCGGATCACCGTGGCGCATCCCGTGCCGAAGGGTGTCACCCAGCTCGACGTCGAGGTCGCGGCGGGCCGCGAGCGCGCCGAGGTCTCCCTCGACCTCCCCTAGCGCGCTCGTTGTCGGCGGCGGCCGCTACGGTCGGGTCGTGCCGGCGTTCCTCGACCTCCTGTTCCCGCCGAAGTGCGCGGCGTGCGGTGCTCCCGGCTGGCCGCTGTGCGGGGCCTGCGTCGGGGAGGTCGGGGTGCTGTCGGCGCCGTGGTGCGACCGGTGCGGCCGGCCGTGGGAGGAGCCGATGGCTTCGTGTGCGGACTGCCCGCCCCGATCGA
The DNA here is from genome assembly GCA_937890785.1 of uncultured Actinomycetes bacterium. Classification (GTDB taxonomy): domain Bacteria; phylum Actinomycetota; class UBA4738; order UBA4738; family CALAEC01; genus CALAEC01. The sequence goes on along the minus strand of CALAEC010000051.1, from coordinate 4,348 downwards.
TCGACGCAGCCCGGGCCCCGTTCCTGTACGCCGGCCCCCTGGCCCGGGCGATCCGGGGCATGAAGTTCTCCGGCTGGCACGCGGTGGGGCCGCATCTGGCCGCCGGGATGGCCGAGGTGGCCGGGGACATCCTCCCCGCCGACGTGGTCACCTGGGTGCCGCTGTCCCGCCGGCGGCGGGCCCGGCGCGGGTTCGACCAGGCCGAGGTGCTGGCGCGCGCCACGGCCGCTCGACTGGGGATCCCCGCCGCCCCGCTGCTGGTCCGGGTTCGGGATACCAGGGCGCAGGCCCGGGTCGGCGGGGCGGAGCGACGTCGGGCCCTCCGCGACGCGTTCGCCACGCGGAAGGTCGCGGGCAAGGTCACCCAGCGCGTGCTCCTGGTCGACGATGTCCTCACAACGGGGGCCACGGCCGCAGCGTGCGCCTCGGTGCTCCGGCGCGCGGGCGCGTCCAGCGTCGTCCTCCTGACCGCAGCGCGCTCACTTGGTGGACCGATCCCCGGTCGCTGTGTGGCGCTCACCGACCGGGTCGAAGCTCAGGCGCGGACTGGTTCCTCGGAGAGCGCGCGGGTACCATAGGTGCGGGCTCGAGCCTGGGTCTGTGGTTGCCCGGGGGACCTACCTCCGGTAGTCGACGCCAGCCGCAGGCGAAACGACCCACGTAAGGCGACCGTTGGTTGCTGAGCATGGTGCGGTTTAGATGTAAGACCTGCCCCGGTCACGAGCCGGGAGAAGGCGCTAAGCCGCCCCTCGGGCGGCGAACCCCTCGGCAGGCGGGTGTGGGGTCAAAGACCAGGTCAGCCAGGTGCGAGTCCTTCGGGGGACCGGGCACGTCCCGGTCCCCCGTCCCCTTCGGGAGGAGGCGCCCATGGACGTCGTGGTGAGGGCCAGGGGCGACCGGGTGACCGGTCACACCCGGGGCGTGCTGCAGCGGAAGATCGAGCGGCTGAGTCGGTTCGAGGGCCACTTGGATCGCGTGGAGGTGGAGGTGATCCGGGAGAGCAGGGGTCGGATCGGTGGAGGACACCGTGTCGAGGCCTTCGCCAGGGCCGGGCGCCGCACGTTCCGGGCCTCGGCGAACGGCCAGGATGTGGAGGCCGCGGTCGATCGTGTCGTCGACCGGCTCGAGCGCCAGATGACCGAGGACCGCAGGCGCCGGCGGAGCCGCCTGCTCACTTGGGCCTCCAGGGTAAAATCGCGCCGCACCGCCAGCCCGCCTCCGGAGGAGACGAGGTGACGGAAGAGCCCGCAAGGGACCGCCTTCGAGTCCTGATCGCCGACGATCACGCCTTGTTCCGACGGGGCCTGGAGATGGTCCTCAGGGGCGAGCCCGACATCGAGGTCGTCGGCGAGGCCCACGACGGGGACCAGGCGGTCGAGCGCGCCACCGAGCTGATGCCGGACGTCGTGCTGATGGACGTGCGGATGCCGAGGCGTTCGGGCATCGAGGCGACGCAGAAGATCAAGGAAGATCTCCCGCACGTGAAGATCCTCGTCCTGACGAACAGCGACGAGGAAGCGGACCTGTACGACTCGATCAAGGCCGGCGCGTCCGGGTACCTCCTCAAGGAGATCTCCTCCGACGAGGTCGCCGACTCGATCCGCTCGGTCGTCCAGGGTCACTCGCGCATCTCGCCGGCGATGGCCTCGAAGCTGCTGACCGAGTTCCAGGCGATGACCAAGCGCCAGGACGACCGCCAGCCACTGGCCCCGCCCCGGCTCACCGACCGCGAGCTCGAGGTCCTCGGCCTGGTGGCCCAGGGGAAGGGGAACCGGGACATCGCTGCGGAGCTGTTCATCTCCGAGAACACGGTGAAGAACCACATCCGCAACATCCTGGAGAAGCTCCAGCTGCACTCCCGGATGGAGGCCGTGATCTACGCGGTCCGGGAGAAGCTGCTCGACATCAAGTAACCACCGGAGGGCCTGATCGAGGATCGCGCGCGACAGGTTCGTCGCAACACTGCGTTGCTGGCTGCCGCACAGGTCGTGCTGTGGGCCGCGCTCGGCGCGGTCGCCACGTTCGGCACGATCTCGGTGTTCGAGCTCAGCGGCGAGGAGAGCATGGCCGCCGTCCTGTTCGGGATGTACTCGCTGGCCCTGGCCGGGGGGGCCAGGATCGCCGGGCGGGTCATGGATCGACTGGGACGACGCCCAGGCCTCGCCGGCGGCTACGTCCTGATCGGCCTGGGAGCGGCTGGCGCGGCGGTGTCGGTGAAATCGGGATCGACTCCAGCGCTCCTGGCGAGCGCCGTGATCATCGGCGCCGGGGCCGGTGCGGCTCTCCTCGGCCGGGCCGCCGTCGCCGACATGTACCCGCCGGAGCGGCGGGGCACGGCCGTGGGCCGGTTGCTGGTGGCCGGGACGATCGGCGCGGTTGGAGGGCCGCCGCTGGCCGGCGCGATCCATTCGCTGGCGAGCCGGGCCGGGGTGGAGAACCCGCTGGTGGCGCCGTGGCTGGCGGTGCCGGTCCTGGCCGGCGTCGCTCTGGCCCTGGTGCTCTCGATGCGTCCCGATCCTCGAGACCTGGCCGTCGGCGAGGGGACCCCCGTCAGGGGCCGCCGGCCGATCGAGATCCTCCGGCTCCCTCCGGCCCTGGTGGCCGTGGCCAGCATCGTCGTCGTGCAGGTGGTGATGGTGACGTTCATGAGCGTGGTCCCGGTGGTGCTGCACAGCCACGGCTCCAGCGAGCTGACGGTCTCCCTCGTGGTGAGTCTCCACCTCGCGGGGATGTTCGCGTTCTCCTCGCTGGTCGGTGCGGCCCTCGACCGATGGGGCCGGCGGCTGGGTCTGCTGGCCGGCATCGCGCTCGTCGGGACGGGCGTTCTGCTCACGCTGGCCGATGGGTCGACGGTCCTCTCCGCGCTTGGCCTCCTGGTGATCGGCGCGGGGTGGTCGTTCTCCTACATCGGCTCCACGGCGGCCGTCAGCGACCTGTCGGCGGCCACCGAGCGGGCCGGCGCCATCGGCCTGATGGACCTGGTCGCGGCCGTGGCCGCGGCCATCGGGGTCCTCTCGGGCGCCGCCCTGCTCCGGGCCACGGCCCTGCCGGTGGTGGCCCTCGCCGCCCTGGCGCTCCTGGCGATCCCGGTCGCCCTGCTCGTGGTCCGGGCGCCGACGGTGGCCGCCGGCCGGCCGGGATAGCCGGCCCCCCGCTGTACAATCGAGAGCACTCCCCGAACGAAGGACGATCGCCGTGGTACTGGGCAAGCTCGCCGAGATCGGCGAGGGAAGAAAGCGGAAGCAGCTCGAGCACACCGTTCACCTGGTCAACACGTTCGAGCCCGAGGTCGAGGACCTCTCGGACGGCGAGCTGGCCGGGAAGACCGACGAGTTCCGCCGCCGGCTGAAGGACGGCCAGGAGCTCGACGACCTGCTGCCCGAGGCGTACGCGGTGGTGCGCGAGGCGGCCCGCCGCACGCTCGGCCAGCGCCACTTCGACGTTCAGGTGATGGGGGCCACCGCCCTCCACGAGGGCAACATCGCCGAGATGAAGACCGGCGAGGGCAAGACGCTGGTCTCCACGATGCCCGCGTACGTGAACTCGATGGTCGGCGAGGGCGTCCACGTGGTGACGGTCAACGACTACCTGGCCAAGCGGGACTCGGAGTGGATGGGCCCGATCTACCGCCTCCTGGGCATCTCGGTCGGGCTGATCCAGGCCCAGATGAGCCCCTCCCAGCGCCGGCCCGCGTACGCCGCCGGCATCACGTACGGCACGAATAACGAGTTCGGGTTCGACTACCTCCGTGACAACATGGCCATGCGCCTCGAGGACATGGTCCAGCGCGGCCATCACTACGCCATCGTGGACGAGGTCGACTCGATCCTGATCGACGAGGCCCGCACCCCGCTGATCATCAGCGGGCCCGTCCAGGACTCGGCCAAGTGGTACCAGACGTTCGCCCGTATCGCCCCGAGGCTCCGGGCCGAGGCCGACTACGAGGTCGACGAGTCGAAGAAGACCGTGGCCATCACCGAGGCCGGCGTGGCCAAGGTGGAGGAGTACCTCGGCGTCGACAACCTCTACGAGCACGTCCACACGCCGCTGGTCCATCACCTGCAGAACGCGCTCCGATCCAAGGAGCTGTACAAGCGCGACGTCGACTACATCGTCAAGGACGGCGAGGTGCTGATCGTCGACGAGTTCACCGGCCGGATCCTCGAGGGGCGACGCTACTCCGAAGGGCTCCACCAGGCCATCGAGGCCAAGGAGGGCGTGCGGATCAAGGAGGAGAACCAGACCCTGGCCACGATCACGATCCAGAACTACTTCCGGATGTACGACAAGCTTGCCGGCATGACCGGAACCGCGAAGACCCAGGCCCGCGAGTTCGAGGAGGTCTACA
>CALAEC010000050.1 GCA_937890785.1 uncultured Actinomycetes bacterium | reverse complement strand
GCCGGACCGTCGGCCGGGTCATCTGGAAGTCGAGGAACCCGTCGGGATCGATGTCTGCCAGGGGCTGGGCGCCCCATCGGTCGCGCAGGTACGCCGCAGCCGTGGAGGCCGCCTCCCCCCCATCGTTCCAGCCTCGGAAGGCGGCGATCAGGACGGGGCGATCGAGGTCGGGGCGGCTGGTCCAGGTGACGCGGTCCACGCCTCCCAGTGTCCCACGCCTACGCGAGCTCCCGAGCCCGCATCCGCTCCGCGACCTCACTCGCCAGTTGGATGAGCGCGGGCGTGCGTTCGACCGAGTACGGTGCCGGCCGGAGGGACCGGACCTCGTGCGGCAAGGCGTCGAGGTCGGCGGCGAACCGGGCAGCGGCCGCCTCGATCGAGCCGTCGTCGAGCCGTCGTCCCGCCTTCATCACCTCGACCAGCAGCGGCTCTCCCTCCTCGGGGCCTTCCTCGGAGTCCAGGCCGATGACGTCCTCTCGCGGGGTGCGCCATACCTGCTTGGGGCCGGGGAGCGTGGCCTTGCGCCGCGAGAGCTTGCACACGGGTTCGCTGGCGTACTCGACGAGCTTGTACACGCTATCCAGGGCGGGGGCGTCCTCGGCCACGCCCACCTTCGTTCCCACCCCATACGCGTCGATCGGAGCGCCCCGTGACACCAGCCGGGCGATCTCGTGCTCATCCAGACCTCCCGACGCAAGGATCTGCACCTCCTCGAGCCCGGCCTCGTCCAGGGCTCGCCGGGCCTCGATCGCCAGCCGGGCCAGGTCCCCGCTGTCGAGGCGGATCCCGGTGAGGCGCTGGCCCCGGCGGCGGAGCTCGCCGGCCACCTCGATGGCGTTCCGCACGCCGTGGGCCGTGTCGTAGGTGTCCACGAGCAGGACGACGCGATCGGGAAAGTCCTCGGCGAAGGCCCGGAACGCCTCGATCTCGGAGGGGAACGCCTCGACGTAGGAATGGGCCATGGTCCCGGTGGCCCGCAGCCCCAGCGTTCGTGCGGCCTCAACGTTCGAGGTGGCGGTGAACCCAACGATCGCGGTGGCCCGGGCCACCCCCACGCCGGCCTCCCCGCCGTGGACCCGGCGGAACGAGAAGTCGACCATCGAGGCGTCCGGCGCGGCCAGGCGGCATCGCGCCGCCTTCGAGGCCACCGCGGTCTGGTAGGTGACCTGGTTGAGGAGATAGCTCTCGACCAGCTGGGCCTCGGGGAGCGGCGCCGTGACCTCCAGCAGCGGCTCGTCGGCGAACACGATCCGACCCTCCGGCACGGCCCGGACCGAGCCGGTGAACCTGAGGTTGGCGAACGCCTCGAGCGTGGCTTCGTGATAGCCCTGCTCGTTCGCCAGGTAGGCCAGGTCCTCGTCGCTGAACCGGAAGCCCTCGAGGAAGTCGAGACACCGGTCCAGCCCGCAGGCGACCAGGAACCCCCAGTCCTCGGGGAGGTTCCGCACGAACAGGCTGAAGGTCGCCGGCGCCGTCATGCCTCGCCGGAGGTACGACGAGGCCATGTTCAGCTCGTACAGGTCCGTCAGCAGGGCCCGGCCCATGGCCGGAAGGATAGACGGACTGCCCGGTCGGTCAGGCCGCCGCGGTCATCCTCGCTCTGCCGAGGAGGATCGGCACCGTGATCGCGCAGGCGATGGCGGCCAGCGCCATGACCAGCCCGATCGGGTCGACGGTGCCTTGTCCCAGGCCGAGGATCAGCACGATCAGCCAGATCACGCCGCCGATGATGGCCATCGTTATGGCCAGCCCTCGCCCCCGCGCCCGGAACAGCATCACGCCGCCGACGACCTGGAGGGCGTGCACGACGAGGAGGACCACGCCCAGGCCCACCAGCACGGACTTGGCCGCGTCGACGTCCGACTGGGCGATGCCGGCCTCCAGCAAGAGATCCTCCACCCGCCCCGACGCCGCCAGGATCAGGAGCGAGTACAGGATGCCCACGATCCCCACGATCAGGAGGAAGATCGCCGCGCCGCCGTAGCCGGGCGGGCGTACTGCCTGGCCGGCCCCTCCGTACGGGGACGCCGGCTGGGGAGGCGGTGGTGGCGGGGGCGGCTGCTGCGCCGTTCGGCCCTCCTGGGTCGCTTGGGGCGACACTAGCAAGCCGGGTGTCGTGGTTCCAGCACGTACGATGCTGGGGTGTCCGAGCCCCGACAGCCCGGCCAGAAGACCACCCGCCCCCGCGACGAGCTGGGGCGCCTGCTCCCCTGGGACCAGGAGAACCGCCTCCAGCTCGAGGACTTCGACGCGCTGCCGCTCGAGGAGAACCACCGGCTGGCCCGGCAGCACTTCGACCAGGGACGGTTCTTCCCGGCCCACGAGGCGTGGGAGACCGCCTGGAAACAGGCCAAGGGCACCCCGGACGAGGAGTTCTTCAAGGGCCTCTCGCAGATGGGCGCGGGGTACACGCACTATCTGCGGGAGAACCCCCACGGCGCCCACACCCTGCTCCGCCGGGGCCTGTCGAGGATCCGGCCGTACGGCCCGCGGCATCACGACATCGACGTGGAGACCCTGGCCCGCGTGCTCGAGGAGCACGCGGAGGCCATCGAGGAGGCCGAGCGGGCCGGCCGCGACCTCCCCGAGCTCGATCCGCCCTCGGTCGGCTGAGCCGGGGCTACCATGGTGCGCATGGAACGCCTGCTCGTCCTGAAGATCGCCGGTGAGATCGGCACGAAGTCGGCCAGGACCCGCCGGCGGTTCCTGCGCACGCTGACCGGGAACGTCCGGGCGGCGCTCCGCCGGGCCGGGATCCGAGCGGAGACCGAGCCACGGTGGAGCCGTGTCCTGGTGCGGACGGACTCGTCGGACGCCGCCGCCGACGTGCTCGGCCGCGTGTTCGGGCTGCACTCGGTCTCCGACGCCGCCGTGATCCGGTTCGGATCGCTGGACGAGCTGGTGGCCGAGGCCGCCGAGCTGTCCCGCGAACGCGTCGCCGGGCGGACCTTCGCCGTTCGGCCCCGGCGTTCGGGGGAGCACGCCTTCCGGTCGATCGACGTGGCCGTGGCCCTCGGCGAGGCCCTTCGGCCGGCGTCGGCCGGGGTCGACCTGTCGAATCCCGAGGTCGACGTGCCGGTGGAGATCGTCGACGACACCGCGTACCTGACGCTCGACCGCCGCCCCGGAGCCGGCGGGCTGCCGGTGGGCGTGGGAGGGCGGGCCGTGGCCCTGTTCTCCGGTGGGTTCGACTCGCCGGTGGCGGCCTGGATGGCCATGCGCCGGGGGATGGCCATCGACCTGGCGACGTGCGATCTCGGCGGCTGTGGGCAGATCGATGCCGCCCTGGAGGTGGCCCGTGAGCTGGCGACGAGATGGGCACCCGGGGTGGAGCCGAGGGCCCACGTGATCGACCTGGCGCCCGCGGTGGCCGCTCTCCGGGCCCGGGTGGAGCCGGGCATTCGGCAGGTCGTGCTGAAGCGGGCCATGTACCGCGCCGGGACGATCCTGGCGGAGGGTCTGCGCGCGGATGCGCTGGTCACCGGGGAGGCGCTCGGCCAGGTCTCGACCCAGACCGTGCGCAACCTCGCCGTGGCCGAGGACGCCGCCGGCGTTCCGGTGCTCCGCCCGCTGATCGGGATGGACAAGGAGGAGATCCTGGCCCGGGCCCGTGACATCGGGACGCACGACGCCTCCCTCCGGGTGCAGGAGCACTGCAACATCGCCTCAGGCCGGGTGGAGACCGCGGCGAGGCTCCGTCACGTGATCGGGGCCGAGGGCCGCCTCGACGACTCCTTCGTCGAGGAGGCCGCCCGAGCGGCCGTGGAGATCGACCTGACCACCTGGCAGCCCGGTGCTCCGCCCGGGCACGTCCTCGACGCGCCGCCGGAGGGCGCCGTGGTCGTCGACGTCCGTGAGGTCGAGGAGGGACCACTGGCCGGGGATCTCCGCCTTCCGTTCAGCCGGGTCTCAGAGTGGTCCGACGGGCTCGAGCCCGGGCGGACCTACGTCTTCGTCTGCACGCACGGGCACCGCTCCGAGCTGGTCGCCCATGAACTCCGCCGGCGGGGGGTCGACGCCTACAGCCTGGCCGGCGGCATCGGCAGCCTTCCCGACCGGGCGGCGTGACCCACCGGGTCCTCGGGCCGGGCGGCCGGGGCACGCTCGTGGTCAGCTCGGACGCGCGTGTGGCGCTCGACGAGGTTCACGGCCTGCGCTCGTCCGGCGTCCCCGCGACCACCCCGGCCGAGGCCGGCCTTCGACGGCCTGAAGCGGCGGAAGGCGTCCGCGACCAGGTCCGGTTCTGGTCGATCGCGGCCCGCCGGACCGCGGTGGGAAGCGACGGCGACGAGCGGTGGGTGGCCGTGCCGGGCGAGGACGCCGTGCGCGCCGGGCCAGGTCCTCTGCTCGATCCGGTCTCGGCCGACCCGCCTCCCCGGGTGACGGTGTTCGGCGGCGCCTGGGTCCATGAGGACGAGCCGGAGCACGCCGAGGCTGAGCGCTTCGGCCGCCTGGCCGCCGAGGCCGGCTTCGAGCTCGCCAACGGCGGCTACGGCGGCATCATGGGCGGCACGTCCCGCGGTGCCGTGGAGGCCGGCGGGACCGTGATCGGGGTCACCATCGGCTCGTTCTCCGAACAGGTGCCGGTGAACCCGTGGCTGACGCACGAGGTCGAGGCCCGCGACCTCTTCGCCCGGCTTCCGCTGATCTGTGACGCCGAGGCGTGGGTGGCGTTCCCCGGGGGCGTCGGCACCCTGGCCGAGGTGGCCCTGTGCTGGAACCTCGTGCAGACGGGATCGATCCAGCCGCGGCCGCTGGTCATCGTGGGCGAGCGGTGGGACCGAGCCCTGGCCGGCTTCCGCGAGTGGCTCCTGGCTGAGGGTGTCCACTTCGACCTGGTTCGGCCGGCGACCTCGGCCGAGGAGGCCATGGAGATCGTCGGACATGCCGCGGCGCGGTGACGTCCTCGACCGGCGATCCCTGAACCGAGCCCTTCTGGAGCGTCAGCTGCTCTCGCGGCGACGTCGGCTCTCGCCCGCCGCCGTCATCGAACGGCTGGTCGGGCTCCAGGGGTGGGGACGCAGGTCGAGGCACCGCTAGGCGATGATGCGGCGCGAGTCCATGA
>CALAEC010000049.1 GCA_937890785.1 uncultured Actinomycetes bacterium | reverse complement strand
CGGATCGTGTCGCCGCTCAAGGACCGGTTCGGCACCCAGGTCCGGACCCACTACCCCGAGACGATCGAAGAAGAGATCCGGATCATGGACCAGGAGAGCCGGCCCCCGGCGGGCGACGTCCCGGTTCGGGTGCCGGAGTTCATGAAGGAGGTCCTGGCCTCGCTGACGGCCGAGCTTCGGCGATCTCCGCACGTCAACCAGCGCTCCGGCGTGTCGGTGCGGTTCTCCATCGGCAACCTCGAGTCGCTGGCGGCGGCCGCGGTCCGGCGGGCCACACGCGCCGGGGAGCCCGAGGCGGTGCCCCGCCCCTGCGATCTGCCCACGGTGCTGGCCGGCTCGCTCGGCCGCATCGAGCTGGAGACGGTCGAGGAGGGGCGCGAGGAGGAGATCCTCTCCCGGGCCCTGGCCGGCGCAGTGCTCCGGGTGTCCCGTCGGCGCCTGTCCGGCTTCGACTTCGCTCCCCTGCTGGCCCGGTTCGACGGGGGGTTCAGCGCGGCCACCTCGGACCTGACCGCCGCGGGCGAGTTCCTGGACCAGTTCGGGCAGCTTCCCGGCCTGGCGAAGCTGCTGGGACGCCTGGGGATCGAGGAAGAGAGCCCGGGCTCGGCGGCCTCCGCGCTCGAGTTCGCCCTCGAGGGGCTGCACCTGTCCCGGCGACTCAACAAGGACGCCGGCCAGCGGGCCGGCGAGGTCCGGTACGGCTCGCCGACCCCCGGCGAACCGACCGGCTGAGCTAGGGCCGCAGGGTCAGCTCGCGATTGGCCACGTAGGCCCGGAGCAGCGTGTTGAGTCCGTAGCTGCAGCCCGGGCACAGCGCGAAGGCCATCACTTCCTCGTCCGACTCAAACGCGGCGTACCGGGTCAGGTCCGCGTCCGTCTCGTTGCCGCAGCGATCGCAGGGCACCGGCCTCCTTCCGTCGAACGAAGCGTACGCTGGTCGGGTGCGGATCCGGTACTCGCGGTGGGACGGCACGCAGGACCCGCTGGGCCCGGACCTGTCGGCCGGGGACCTCCTCGAGGCGATGTCCGAGGAGATCCTGTCCGGCGAGGGCGCGGAGGGAGCGATGCGTCGCTTGCTCCGGCGCGGCATCCGGGGGCGGTTCAGCGGCACGGATGCCCTGAGCGCTCGATTGCGCCAGGCCCGGCGGGAGGAGCAGGCTCGGCTCGACCTCGAGGGACCGCTGGAGGACCTGGCCCGCCGGCTCGACGACATCCTCGAGCGCGAGCGGACCGCGCTGTCCTTCCGCACCGAGGAGGACGCCCGGGCCCGCGAGGCGTTCCTGGACACGCTCCCCGCCGACCTGCCCGGCCGGCTCCGCGACCTCCGCGAGTACGGCTTCGTCGATCCGGAGGCCCGGCGGCGCTTCGAGGAGCTGATGGAGGAGCTGGCCCGTCAGATCCTCGGCGCCCGGTTCCGGGGGCTCGCCGAGGGCATTCGGAACCTCACCCCCGAGCACCTCCAGCGGATCAAGGACATGCTGGCCGAGCTCAACGCGATGATCGAAGCGCGAGATCGCGGCCAGCACACCCAGGAGGACTTCGACCGGTTCATGGAGCGGTACGGCGACCTGTTCCCCGACCGGCCCCGGACCCTCGAGCAACTCCTCGAGGGCATGGCTCGGCGGATGGCAGCGATGAGCCGGCTGCTGGCCTCGCTCCCGCCCGACCGCCGGCGGGAGCTCCAGGAGCTGGCCGAGCAGGTGATGGGAGACCTCGACCTGGCCTTCGAGGCCGACCGGCTGGGCTCACACCTCGCCGATCTGTTCCCCGACATGCCATGGGGCGAGCCCGCTCTGTCCGGCGGCGAGGAGGCCATGCCGCTCCAGGCCACGGTCGACGCGCTGGAGCGGCTCGGCGACCTCGAGGAGCTCGAGCACACGCTCCGGAGGGATTACGCCGGTGCGTCGATCGACGACGTCGACGAGGACGCCGTCCGCCGGACGCTCGGCGAGGACGCCGCGGCCGACGTGCGCCGGCTGAAGGAGATCGAGCGGGCCCTGGAGCGGGCCGGGCTGGTCACCCGGAGCCGGGGTCGGCTCGAAGTGACGCCCCGAGGAGCCCGGAAGCTCGGCCAGCGAGCCCTGGTCCGGGTGTTCGAGCGGCTCCGACGCGATCGCGAGGGATCGCACGAGGCCCGGGAGGCCGGCGGCATGGCCGAGCCGACCGGCGCCACCCGGCCGTGGCGCTTCGGGGACAGCGGCGCGGTGGCCGTCCAGCGCACCGTGTTCAACGCGGTGCTCCGCCAGGGCCCCGGGCGGGCCGTGCGCATCGCGCCCGATGACCTCGAGCTCGAGGAGGCCGAGACGCGGACCGAGACCGCCACGGCGCTCCTGCTCGATCTGTCGTTCTCGATGCCGCTCCGGGGGCACTTCGTCCCGGCCAAGCGGATGGCCCTGGCCCTGCACGCGCTCATCGAGGGCCGGTACCCGCACGACACGCTGTACCTGATCGGGTTCTCGGACTTCGCCCGGCGGCTGGAGCCCGAGGACCTCACGGCCGCCGGGTGGGAGCGGGTGTACGGGACGAACATGCAGCACGCGTTCAACCTGGCCGGCCGGCTGCTGGCCCGGCACCCCCGGGCCTCGCGGCAGGTGGTGATGGTCACGGACGGCGAGCCCACAGCGCATCTCGAGGGCGAGGAGGCGTTCTTCTCCTGGCCGCCGGTTCCAGAGACGATCCGGCTCACCCTGACCGAGGCGATGCGCCTGGCCCGGGCCGGCGTGACGATCAACGTGTTCATGCTGGAGGAAGCGCCCGGGCTGGCCCGGTTCATGGAGCGGCTGGCCCGGCTGACCTCGGGCCGGGTGTTCCTGATGTCTGCGGAGTCGGCCGGCGATTTCGTCCTCCGCGACTACGTTCGCCGGGCGTCCTGAGGTGCCGCCGGAGGCCCCTACACCGCTGAGCACGAAGCTCGGCATCAAGCCCGGCGCCGAGGTGGCCCTGGTGGGCTCTCCGGCCGGCTTCCGGGAAGCGCTGACGCCACTCGCCGATGGCGTTCGTGTGCACTCCCGGCCCCGCGGGGAGCTCGACCTCATCGTGTTGTTCACGACCCAGCGGTCCGAGCTTCTCCGCCGCTTCTCCGAACTCGGCGCCACCCTCACACCGGCCGGCGGGCTGTGGATCGCCTGGCCGAAGAAGGCCTCGAGCATCGAGACCGACCTGTCGTTCGAGGTGGTCCAGCGGGTGGGGCTCGATGCCGGGCTCGTCGACAACAAGTCGTGCTCGATCGACGAGGACTGGCAGGCCCTCCGGTTCGTGTACCG
>CALAEC010000048.1 GCA_937890785.1 uncultured Actinomycetes bacterium | reverse complement strand
TTCGAACCCGTGTCTCCACCTTGAGAGGGTGGTGTCCTAGGCCACTAGACGAAGGGACCTGCGGATCGAGCGATCAGATGGTAAGTCACCCACTCACGAGCCGTCCATGTACCGGCACCCCCGTCCGCCCACAGATCGATTCCCTGGAGGCGCTTGGCGCTGCCCTCGACTCGGTCAGCAGCCACCCATCGGGAGAGCAAGCGGGCTCCGGGGAGGCCCGGACCCGGCCTGCTAGCATCGTGGGGCGAACCCTTGGGCCGTGGGGTAACGGTAGCCCGGTTGGCTCTGGACCAACTAGTCCAGGTTCGAATCCTGGCGGCCCAGCGCAGCCCTTCTCGCGTGGGTCCTCGTGCGGTGGCAGTTCGCGCACACCACATCGCACTTGGCGACCTCCGAAAGGAGCTCCTGGACGGTCAGCTTGCTCAAGCCGTCCCGCCCGATGGAGTAGCGCTTCGCGGCGGGATCCCGATGGTCGAAGTCCATCACGTATCTGGGGTAGCGCACTCCGCAGTCGGCACACGGCCTGTCCTTCGCCCTGGTGATCAGGGCGCGGATGGCTTTCCTTCGGTCCAGGTTGCGGCGCGCAGCTATCGCCCGATAGGCAATCGCGTTCCGTGCGTAGTGGGTGCGCATGTAGGCTCGTCGACAGTTCGCGCAGTACGACTGGAGCCCATCCTTCCGCGCTGTGTTCCTTCCGAAGGCCGAGCGAGGCATCATCCGATGGCATGCCGGACACAGCTTCACGTCGTCGAGGGTAATGCGTGCCACCGACACGGTCTGGAGGCGAAAAGGTCGGGGTGAAAGGTCGGGCGTTGACTCACCCGAAAGCGGTCACCGTAGCCTCGCCGACGTGAACAAGAGTCGCGGTTTCGCCAGATGTTGGACTATCCGGCCCGGAGAATCCCTTCGGTTACCGCCTTGACGAGCTCTCCCCGAGTCACCGGCCCGGCGAGGCCAGTGGTAAGACGCTGTGGGAACACCCGAACGATCCGAGGATCGCTGCCAACGGCCACCACTGGCTTTCCGGAGTTCGTGTACAAGCCCAACAGCTCGGAGGCCGAGGTTCCCGTCTCCTCGATCTCGCTGTCGAGGTCGAGATCGAGCACAACGATGTCCGCCACCCCGACGAGCGGACAGTACCCCTCCCGCGCTCCGACGCAGGTGTAGTCGGGGGCGGTCGGCCCGGGGCAGGTCATGACGTCGTAGCCGTAGTCTTCCAGCCACTTCCCGTATTCCCGGCTACTGGTTGCGTCGGCTTCCACAAGGAGAACCCGTTCCATGTCCATCGTCATCGCCACCTCCTCATCTCCGCTCGAGTTAGGCCACTCGGAGCTCGTCGAGGACGTCGATGACGCCCTCGACGCCTCGAGCCAATCGAACCGTGACCGCTCGTTGCCGCGTATCCGTCACGAGGCCCTGCAGGTGAACCACCCCTTCGTCGACCTGAACCTCGAGGCGGTCTCGGGTCAGCCCCAACCCGTCTCCGAGGAGAGCCTGCTCCACGTCGGCCCGGATCTCCGGGTCGGTGCGGAGGTACGGCCGCAGGAGATCGCTCCGGGTGATCACCCCCACCAGAACTCCGTTCCGGAGGACCGGCGCCCGCTTCACCCGGTGGCGCTGGAGCACCCGCGCCGCCCGGGTGACGGTGTCGTCCTCCGTCAGCGTGGTGACCGGTCGGGTCATCACGTCGGCCGCGGTCCGGACCGGATGCAGCGGCGCTCCCTCACGGGTGGGCTGGAGGTCGCTCTCCGTCACGATGCCGAGCACGTGGCCCTCGTCGTCCACCACCGGCATCCCGCTGATGCGATTGCGGACCAGGAGCGTGGCCACCTGCTTGAGCGGCTCCTCCGGGCCGACCGTGATCATCCTCGTGCTCATCACGTCTCGTACGTTCATCGTGCTCACCTCTCAGCTCGTTGCGGGCCAGGCTACGGGGGGCCCCGGAGGTCACCCAGGGCCGAAGGGCCCCTGGCGGAAGGGACCAACGGGCCAAACGTCGCGACACGTGAAGGGGGCGGGTCGACCCCGCCCCCTTCACCACCGGAGCGTCGCGCTACTTCAGGACCGGGAACTTCCGGACCAGCGCGGTGCTCTCCCACCGCCGGCCCAGGCCGAGGAACCGGCCCGCGCCGACGTAGGCGATCCCGGCCAGGACGATCGCGTACACCACGTGGTCGTCCAGGAACGGGTTGTGCTCCGGCCAGATGGCGGTCGCCGTGTAGAAGATCGTCATCCAGATGATGCCCCCGATGGCTGCCAGCCGGGTCCCGATCCCGAAGATCAGGCCGAGCCCGATGGCCAGCATCGACAGCATGTACGCCCACTCCACCCAGGTGGCCCCGGCGAGCCCCTGGTAGAAGTCCACGAGGAACCCCTTGGTGTGGACCGCGAACTGGAGGACCCC
>CALAEC010000047.1 GCA_937890785.1 uncultured Actinomycetes bacterium | reverse complement strand
ATCGTGGTGAGCTTCGTGGTCAATGCGCTGACCATCTGGTACGCGTGGCGGTGGGCGGGCTGACGGAATCGAACCCCTCTAGCGCACCGGCAGCGACTGTCGGAACCGAAACAGGTTCCCTGGATCGTATCGGGCCTTGATGCTCAGCAGTCGCTCCAGGTTGGTTCCGTAGTAGGCGCGGGCCCAATCCTTCAGATCCGGATCGGGGAAGTTCGGGAACACCCGCCCCGTGCCCGAGTGGTGCACGATGCCCCAAGACCGAGCAACCCACTCGTGCGCCGCCTCCGTGGTAGCCGCCGACGCGCCGGGGACGACCTCGGTGGTGTGCTTTAGCCAGAAGCGGTCGTCGCGATGGACGAAGGCGGTGGCATCCGCGCTCATCCGGTTGTAGGCGCCGCCCCACGGCGAGAAATCGAGCTCGCGAGACTGGCGGGCGACCCGGTCCCTGGTGAAGTTCTCCAGGAGCTCCTCGATGACCTTCCCGGCCAGGGGCCGCTGGAAGAACTCCGACTTGATGAAGCGGTGACCCCGGAGCTCCCACCCCGGAGGCTGACCCTCCGTCGGCTCATGCGCGGCCCGCTCCCCCCAGTACCGGGTCGTCTCCTCGAACGACATGTGGCTGAGGAACACGACGTCTGGCTCCGATCGCGCTCGACCGACCAGCGCATCGACCAGGTCGGTCGCCTCCGACTCCGGGCCGAGCATGACCCCGATGAGGTCGACGGAGGGCGGCTCCTCGGGATCGGCGCTGGCCCCGATCACCAGGCTCGCCGACAGCTCCTCAGGGGCAGCGGGCGCCCATGACTGCCAGGCGTCGATCGCCGCGGCGGCCTGGGAGAAGGGCCAGGCGAGATGGAAGTTCGTGGCGGCGGGTGCGGGGACGGTCCGGAACGTGAGCGAGGTGACCACACCGAAGTTGCCCGCACCGGCCCCGCGGAGCGCCCAGAACAGGTCCTCCTCGTGGTGCTCGTCGCATTCGACGATCCCGCCGTCCGCCAGGACGATCTGCACTCCGAGCAGGTGGTCGGAGGCCAGCCCGTGCCTCCGCCCGATGATCCCGAGGCCTCCGCCGAGGGTGAGACCGGCGATCCCGACGGAGGGGCACGAGCCGCCGGGGATGGCCAGATCGTGCTGGATCAGTGATCCATTCACCTCGCCGAGTCTCGTTCCTCCCCCCACCGTGACTGCGCCACCGGAGACCTCGACGGACTGCATCGGCGTGACGTCCACGAGGAGGCCCTCGGTGGAGGAGCGTCCCCCGAAGCAGTGCCCCCCGCTTCGTGTCCCGACCTCCATCCCGTGCCTGCCCGCGAAGCGGATGACCTCCGCGACGTCGTCGGGGGTGGAGCACCGGACCACCGCCCGAGGCTGCACATCGTCGAACCGGGCGTTCAGCGTCGGGTATGCGACATCGAAGTCGGGGGAGCCGGGAAGCATGAGCTCCCCTTCGATCCTCGACGTCAGCGCTCCCCAGGCAGCTCGTTCGGTCACGATCCCTCGGTCGACCTCCTAGGGTGAGCTCCCGGCGATAGAGAAGTGCCAGGCAAGGATCTCGAGCGGGCCCACCTGCGGCCCGGCCGCGCTCTCGCTCACATGGCCTCCTCCAGCCGGCGGCTCTCCCACTCCGCCGCGGCCACGAATCCCACGCCGCCGGCCAGGGCCGTCCAGGCCCACGCGGCGTCCAGGGCCGAGGGGTACCCCTCGAGCAGGAGGGACGCCCCGCCGAGGACGGCCAGGGCCCCACCTCCCATCCGGGCGGCCATCCGGAACGCGGCCGGGCGGAGGCTCGTGACCAGGCCCAGCAGCAGGACGGCGACAGCGTAGAACGAGGTCTCCACCCAGTGGTAGAACTGGGCGTGCTCGCTGGATCGATCGATCCGGG
>CALAEC010000046.1 GCA_937890785.1 uncultured Actinomycetes bacterium | reverse complement strand
TCCCTCGACCAGGTGCTCCGACAGGACCTTCTCGACGATGTTCTGCGCCATTCGACCCTCGCCTTCATCCTACGGCAGGGAGGAGTCGGTCCCTCGGCTCACCAATGCGGCGGGGCCGGGACGGATCCCGGCCCCGCGCCGAATCAGGCCCCCGCGATCGCTTCGGCCCCAGTTGCGTCCGCCCGGGTCGACCCGCCCCGGGGATCGCGAGGTCGGTGAACTGGTTGGTTTCCGCCGGGCCGACCCGGCGGACGGGCGGAGGTGGTCAGAGCCCCCCGCCCGCGAGGGACGGCCCTAGCAGCCAGCCACCTCGGGGGTCGCACGTCTATCTGACAACGGACCACCTCCTTCCTCCCGTGGCCCCACATCTTCCCGGCATGGCCCCGGATGCGCAAGCACCGGGCCGTTACGGTTCGGTGAACCGGGTCAGCGCACCAGCCGGGACAACCGGCGGTCGGCCAAGACCTTCCCGCCGGTCTGGCACCTGGGGCAGTACGTGACCTCGTGGGACTCGTACGACACTCGTCGAAGGTCGTGGCCGCACCGGGGGCACGGCTCTCCGTACCGGTTGTGGACCGCGAAGTGGTCGCCGAGCTTCGTCGGGAGGCCGCCCCGGCGACGACGCTCCACCTCCAGCGCTTCGTCCAGCACGGCCCGGACCGCCTGGAGGAGCGCCTCGCGGGCCGGCGGATCGAGAGCCGCCAACGTGGCGTACGGCGAGAGCCGGGCCCGATGAAGGATGTCGTCCGCGTAGCCGCGCCCGATCCCCGCCACGGTCCGCTGGTCCCGCAGGATCGTGTGGACGCGGCGCGAGTCCTCCCCGTGGAGCGCGAAGTCGGCGAAGATATCGTCGCCCGGCTCCGGGCCCAATCGATCCAGTGGCCCCTCCTCGCCGGGTGGCAGCACCCACCACCCGGCCCGGCGCTCCGTCCCGAACTCCTTCACCAGGACGGCGGAACGGTCCCGGAACCGCAGACGAACCACCGCTCCCTTCGGCCGGGTCGCCTTCGGCGGGTCCTCCACGACGACTCGGCCGCCCTGCG
>CALAEC010000045.1 GCA_937890785.1 uncultured Actinomycetes bacterium | reverse complement strand
CGGTGGCCTCGACGCGATCGACGTTGGCCGGGTCGGCCGTATCGACCTTGTTGATGACGATCACATCGGCCATCCGCAGGTTCGCCTCCCCGGGGTGGTACCTGGTCTCGTGCCCGGGGCGATGGGGATCGGCCACCACAAGGTGCACGTCCGGCCGGAAGAACGGCAGGTCGTTGTTCCCGCCGTCCCAGATCACCACGTCGGCCTCGGCCTGGGCAGCCTTCAGGATCTCCTCGTAATCGACGCCGGCGAACACCACGGTCCCGGCAGCCAGGTGGGCCTCGTACTCCTCGCGCTCCTCGACCGTGGCATCGGCCTCCTCGAGGTCCTCGTAGGAGGCGAACCGCTGTACCCGCTGGGCGGCGATGTCGCCGTACGGCATCGGATGGCGGACCACGACGGGGGTATGCCCCTGGGAACGGAGTGCTCGGACGACTGCCCTGGTCGTCTGGCTCTTCCCCGAGCCCGTGCGCACGGCGCATACCGCAACCACCGGCTTCGTCGAGGTCAGCATGGTAGCTTCGGGGCCCAGCAGCGTGAAGTTCGCCCCGGCGGCCAGGGCCTGGCTGGCTCGGTGCATCACGTACTCGTGGGACACGTCCGAGTAGGCGAACACGACCTCGTCGATCTCCCGGTCCCGGATCAGGGCGGTCAGCTCATCCTCGGGGCGGATCTCGATGCCGTCCGGATAGCGCGAGCCTGCCAGCGCGGCCGGGTACCGCCGGCCCTCGATCCCCGGGATCTGGGTGGCCGTGAACGCCACCACCTCGGTGTCCGGATCGTCGCGATAGACCACGTTGAAGTTGTGGAAGTCGCGCCCGGCGGCGCCCATGATCAGGACTTTCTTCACGCGTGCCTCCTCGTCGAAGGGTTTGAAGCGTACGGCCGTGGGCCGGCCCGGTCCAAGGATATCCGGGGCGCTGACCGAGACGCCTAGCGCACGGCCGGGAGGACCCGCTCGGCCACCAGGGCGCGCCGGTCCGGCGGCCCGGCCAGAACCATGATCGTCCACGTCGCCCCGGCCGACGCGAGCCCCCGCATCAGGTCGACCAGGTCCTCCGCGGTGCCCATCCAGGCCTCGTCGTCGAGGCCCCGGGCCCGCCGGCGCTCCGACAAGGCCGCCAGCTCGGCGCGGTCGGCGCCGACCAGAACGATCCCGGCCCACGTGGCCTCGACCTGCCTGGGCTCGGCCGCCTCCCGGAGCAGCGCGACCCGTCCGGCGAAGGACTCCGGTGAGAGGCCCCACCCGTTCCACCCGTCGGCCCACCGTCCGGCCAGCCGGATCACCGGTTCGGCCTGACCGCCAACCCACACCGGGGGCCCGCCGGGCCGGGCCGGTGGGGGCCGGAGCGGCCCGAGGAGCTCGGGGACCATGGTGCCGCCCGGGTACGGCCGCCCAGCGAACAGCGCCTCGAGCGCGGCCAGGGTCTCCTCCAGGTGGACCCGTCGCGCTGCCTTGTCCAGCATGGGGATCCCGTACGCCTGGTGCTCCGGCCGGTCGATCGGATCGCCGGTTCCGATCCCGAGGATCAGCCGGCCGCTCGAGGCCGCATCGAGCCACGCCGCGGACTTGGCCAGCAGCCCCACCGGCCGGAGCGAGGCCCGAGCCACCAGCGTGCCGAGGCGAACCCGCTCGGTCGCCGCGGCCACGGCCCCCAGCGTGGTGAAGGCCTCCAGCGCCGGGCGATCGGGGGCGCCACCAGGGGGGAAGAAGTGGTCGAAGGCGAACACGCCGTCGAAGCCCAGGCCCTCGGCCTCCACGGCCGCGTCCACGACCTTCTGGGGGTCTCCCGAGAACAGCGGCAGGACGACGCCGACCTTCACGCCGGCAGGCCCAGCGCCAGCGCGGCCGCTCCGATGGCCCCGGCGTCGTTGCCGAGCGCCGCCGGCACGATCGGCACCTCAGGACGATGCTCCGGCGCCTCCACGGCCTCGACGAAAGCGGCTCGGGCCGGATCGAGGAGGACCGCCCCCTCCTCGGCCACGCCGCCCCCGACCACCACCACCTCGGGGTCAAGCACGTTCACCAGCCCGGCGATCCCCTCCCCGAGGCGGCGACCCACGGTGGCGAAGGCGGCGACGGCGGCCGGGTCACCCTCCCTGGCGGCCTCGGAGACATGGCGGCCGGAGACCTCGTCGCCGGCGGCCAGCGCGGCGATCCGGCCGGACGGATCACGCTCGACCTCGGCCCGGGCCAGTCGGTCGAGGGCCCGCCCGCTGGCCACCTGCTCCCAGCAGCCCCGGTTACCACACCCGCACGGCGGGCCGTCCGGCTCCACGATGATGTGCCCGATCTCGGCGGCAAAGCCGTGGGCCCCTCGGAACAGCGCCCCGTCCGCCACGATCCCGCCGCCGATCCCGGTCCCCACCGTGATCAGCAGGACGTGGCGGAAGCCGCGGGCCGCTCCGAACCGGTACTCGGCCCACGCCGCGACGTTGGCATCGTTGTCGACAACGCACGGGAGGCCGGTTCGTTCGGACACCAGGTCTCGGAGCGGGACCTCTCGCCACGCCAGGTTCGGGGCATACCGGAGCGTCCCCGCGGCGAACTCGACCATCCCGGCCGCCCCGACGCCGACCGCCTCGCCGCCGCCCTCGGCCAGCTCGGCGGCCAGGCCGGCTACCGTCTCCACCGTGGCCGGCACGTCATCCGCGGGGGTGGGCCGTTCGCGTCGCTCGAGCACCGAGCCGTCCTCGGCGACCCGGAGGCCCGCGACCTTGGTCCCGCCGATATCGATGCCGATCGCCGAGCGCACGCCTCAGAACCGGAGGAGCGCGCCCACGCCGCCCAGCTCCGCCAGCGCGACACCGTCGGCCACCGTCTCGACGCGGCACCGGTGGCGGAGGGCCAGCTCGACCGCCTCCTCGACCAGGTCGGGAACGGCGACCACGGACCCGCCGCACGCCTCGCACGCGCCGTCGGACCGGGCGGCGAGATGGCTGCACCGCTCGCACCGGACCCCGTCCGCCCGGAGGTCCTCGGCCAGGAGCAGGATCTCGGCCCGGTTGGCCTCGAGCGCGGCCAGGGTGTCGGCCCAGCCGGCGACGGCTCGGCCGGTCCCGGAGGCCGTCTCGGACCGAAGCCGGTCCACGGCCTCGCGCTCGCGCCGGGTCTCCAGGTCCACCTCGAGGTCGGTGACGCGGTCCAGGACCTGGTCGGCCGACGCCGTCATCGGCAGGGAGATCCGGGCAAGGATCCGCCGGCGGGCGTAGTCGTGAAGGTCGCGCTCCAACTCCGCCACGGCCTCCTCCGGCCCGGCCAGGACCAGGTGGTCGAACGGCCAACCTCGCTGGAGCCGGAGGAGGGTGGCCGCGACGTGCTTCAGGTGTCGCTGGACGTGATCCTCGATGTGGCGCTGGAGCCTGGCTTGAGCCCATCCGCCCTGGTCGTGCTGGCCGGGGACATCGTCAAGGAGCCGGCTGACCTCGTCGATCTCTCCGAGCGAGCTCAGGAAGATCCGGGCCCGCTCCCGGTCGACCAGGACCGTGCAGAAGGTCTCGGTCAGCTCGAGCAGCGCCTCCAGGGGCACCAGGTGTGGGCGGGGGCCCACGCGAACCCCGTCGCGGACCGGATGGGACAGCTCCACGCTCTCCCACAGGTCGGCGCCCGAGCAGGAGAACAGGGCCAGACCGCGCACCGAGCCGCGGCGCTCCAGGCCGTCCCGCACGAAGGAGCGGATACGGTTCGAGTCCCGACAGACGGAGAGGTACCCCTCCCGCCCCCAGCCGCTCCTGGCCTCGTCGCAGGCGGCTCCCGTGAGGGTCTCGGCCCGGCGGACGTAGTCCCGGCGGCGGGGGCGCCGACGCCCGTCGACGTCGAGGTAGAGCGTGGTGACCGGGAGACCGCCGGTCTCCCAGATGGCCAGGGAGCGGATCCGTTCCCGGTCCGCGGGCGCCTTCAGGGCGGGCTTCACCGTCACTCGACGTCGATCTTCTCGATCGGCGAGGGACGGGCCAGGTCCTCCGCCCTCGCGCTCATCACCGAGGAGAGCGCCAGCATGAACTCCCTTCCTGCCGCCACGAGGTGCTCCACCGCCTCGGGCCGGGCGCGGCCGGTGGCGGTCAGGAACATCCCGACGGGGCAGAACCCGACGGGGCACACGTGGTCGGTCTCCGGCGCCGCGGGCTGCTTGGCCCGGCGCTTCGTCTGAGCCATGTCTCCTCCTTCGGGCCTCACGCGCGCTCGGCCCGGGCCTGCCCGCTGGACCGTTCGGCGAAGCGGACCTCCAGTCCTTCCTCGGCGAACCGGGCCTGCTTGACCTCGAGCCGCTGGAGCGCGTGCGGCAGGACGATGTTGCGCTTGTACGTGCCGACCCGGACGTAGAGCTCGTCCCCCTTGCGGTGCACGTCGATGTCGCCCCGCTCCACGAAGGGCAGCCGCATCGACAAGACGTACCACGGGCCGCGCTTGCGAACCCGGATCGGGACGTCACGGTGGAGGACCCGGGTGACATCCCGGTCGGCGTAGATCTCCGTTCCCATCCGCTCCAGGAGCTTCGTCCCCACCAGCTCCTGGTCGAACAGGCGGGCCCGGAGGATCGGAACGGGCTGGAACGACTCCCTGATCGTCTGGAGATGCTCCGCGTGAATGTCCTTCCACTTCACGAAGTACGGGTCGCTGACCTCCTCGGGGATGATCCGGTTCGCCACGACGGCGTCGACCCGATAGCCGAACAGCGAGAGGTACGTGTAGGTTCGGCGGGCCTCGGCGATCACCATCTTCTCCGGGTTCACCACGAGCCGGACCGACGAGCGCTCCCCGTCCGTGAGCATCTGGCGGACCACCTCGAGATTGCGGTGCAACCGCTCGACCGCAGCGAAGATGCGGTCGTCGGGGATCGGCATCGAGGTCACCCTGGTCAGCACCGGCCGGATCGTCCGAACCACGCCGCGCTGGATCGGGAAGATCCGCTCGATGTACCAGTTCATGACCTCGGGAAGCGACAGCAGCCGGAGCGTCTCGGCGGTTGGAGCGCAGTCGACGATGAGGACGTCGTACCTGCCGCTGTCGGCGTGCCGCCGCATGTCGGTGAGGCTGAAGATCTCGTCGAGCCCGGGGATCACCGACAGCTCCTCGGCCTCCACGGCATCCACGCCGACCCAGTTCAGCAGGGAGATGACGTGCTCCTGGATGTCCCGCCAGTTCGACTCGAGTCGGGCCTGCGCGTCGATCTGCTCGGCCCACAGGTTCTCGCCGATCTCGGTGACGTCGTCGCCGAGCGACACGCCGAACGAGTCTGCCAGCGAATGCGCGGGATCCGTGCTGGTCACCATGGTTCGGTGCCCCGCCTGTGCCGCCCTGACGGCCGTCGCGGCGGCCACGGTGGTCTTGCCGACGCCCCCCTTGCCGGTGAAGAGCAGGATCCGCATCTCCGGGTATCGTACCCAGCCCGGACCCCCACCCGCCGCTCGGTTCGGTTCAGCCTCCCTCGACCCGGCGCTTCAGCCCCTCCAACGCCGTGCTGATGGCCTGGCGGTCGGCTCTGCGCTTCAGAAATCCGGGCATCGGTACGGCCACCTCGACGGCGAGCCGATAGGTCACCTCGGTGTCGCCGTTCAGCGGCTGCAGCACGTACTCGCCCTCGATGTCCCTGACGGCGCCACTGGCCTCGGCGGTCGTCCAGGACACCCTCGTGTCGTCGTCCGCGTACACGTAGGCCAGGGTGTAGCGAGCTGTGAACCCCATCGCCGAGAGCTCGAACGCCACCTCGGTCCCCCGGCCGCGGTCGTCGCGGGCCCGGACCTCGGTCGAGCGGATCCCCTCGACCCACTCCGGGTAGGACACGAAGTCCGCGATCGCGGCCATGATCTCCTCGGGCGTCCCCTCGATCTCGATGGAACCCTCGGTCCTGTCAGCCACGGCGCTCGCTCAGGCCCCGGTCTCGTGGACCCACGGCGCGCCGGTCCGCTGGAAGTGCCCCACGTTCACCAGGCGGGTCGGGCCGATCTGGGTCCGGTCGACCAGCGGCTGGTGGACGTGGCCGAACAGCGACCACCGGGGGCGGTGGGTGGTGATGTAGGCGACCAGGCCGGTCGAGCCGGGCTCGAACCGCCGGCCGAGCACGTCGTACACGAGCCAGGGGATCCGGGGAGGCTGATGCGTGCAGACCACGTCGACCGGTCCGATGGCCTCAAGCTTGCGGTCGTACACCGCCTCGTCCACCTCGCCGGGGATCCCCAGCGGCGTGCGGAGGCCGCCACCGACGACTCCGAACCGCTCGCCATCGAGCTCGATGACCTCGCCGTCGAGGAACCGAATCCCCGGACGAAGATGCTCGATGAGCAGCTCGGGGATGTCCACGTTGCCGTACGTGACGAACGAGTTGTCGGGCAGGGCCGCGAACACCCGCTCGTACTCGGCCCGAGCCAGCGCCACGAACCGCTCCCGGACCTCGAGATCCGGCAGGGAGCGGCGGCGCATCACCTCGCGGGCCTCCTCGTACCGCCCGCGGGCCCGCAGGCCGGCGGCCTCGGCCACCGGCTCCGGCCCGTAGATGTCGACGAGGATCCCTTCCATTCGGTGGTAGTCGAGGACGTTGATCAGGTCGCCCAGCACCAGCAGCGCGTCGCATCCCTGGGCCGCGCGGGCCAGATGATCGGTGGCGCCGTGGAGGTCGGAGACCACGTGGAGGCGCACGGCGCTCAGGCCACTCGGGGCCCGGCGCGAAGTCCCACCACGACCAGCACCACCACCGTGAGCAGGATCAACCCGGCACCCCCGTACAGCAGGATGCGGGGGCTGAGCAACGAGGGCTCCCCCCGGGCCACCCGGCCGGCGTCCATGGCCGAGACCACGTACAGGCCGACGGCCACGGCCACCGAGGCCATCAGCAGCGAGAGGAACGGGCCCGGGGCCCCTCCGGTCATCACCAGGATGATGATCGCGGTCGTGACCGCGTAGGCGAAGATCACGGCCCGTGCTGCCCCCTCGCCGGCCCGTCCGGCCACGACGTGGCCCAGGCCCGGGAACAGGAGCGAGTAGGCCGTGGCCCGGCCGGGATCGCTCCGGGGGGCCACCGTCGGCTCCTGCAGCAGCTTTCCGAAGGGCGTGCCGCAGATCCGGCAGGTAGTGGCGTCGATGGGGTTCTCGCTCTCGCACGTCGGGCAGTCCCACACGACCCCGCGCTCGGAGGTCCGGATGCCCCTCCCGGCGGGGGACGCCGGACGGGCGGGGACCGCGGGTGCGCTCGGTCGCGGCGGGGGCGGCGGTGGCGGAGGAGGCGGAGGAGGCGGTGGTGAAGACCCAGGCGCAGAGGTGCCGGATGTCGCCCCGGAGGATCCTGCAGCCGGCCCCGGCGACGAGCGCCCTGGGGTGGTCGGCCGGTCCAGCCTGGTCAGGCACTGGGTGCACCACTCGGCGTCGGCTCCCACCAGGCCCCCGCAGGTGGGACACCGACGCGAGGTCACCAGCCCACCCGCCCCAGGGCGACCGCGATGGCCGCGGCCACCGCGCCGAGGACGGCCAGGGCCGCGAGCACCAGGGCCGGTGAGATGCCCCGCCGGGTTCGCTCCGCCATGTCGAGGATTGTGCCACGCCCGGGGGACTCCACCTCGGTACTCTCGGCGGATGTTTCTCCGCGAGAACGAGATCGGCGGCCGCCTGGCCCCCCATCTCGAGGAGGGCACGACCGTGCTCGACGTGGGGTCGGGCACCGGACGGATCGCGCGGTGGCTGGCCGATCGGGTCGGCGTGCGGCCGACGCTCGCTGACGTGATCGAGTTCGACAACCGGGTCCTCGACCTCCCCTACGTTCGGCTGGACGATCCGCTGGCCCTGCCGTTCCCCGACCGATCTTTCGACACCGTTCTGATGCTGTTCGTCCTGCACCACCTGGAGCGATGGGAGGACCAGGAGACCATCGTGCGAGAGGCCGCCCGCGTGACCGGCCGACGACTGCTGATCATCGAGGACACCCCCACCTCGAGGCTCGACCGGGCGATGAACGTGGCCTGGGACTGGGTCCTGAACCTCCGTCACGGTGTGCCGACGCCGTTCACCTTCCGCACCGTCGACGGATGGACGGACGTGTTCGAACGGTCCGGCCTGCGCGTCGAGCACGCCGAGACGTATCGGGCCAGATGGCCCACCCTGATGACCTACCACCACACGCTGTTCGTACTCGAGCCGGTGCGCGGCTGAACGCGGACGTCGGCGACCGGTCGTCTACGCTGGGACGATGACGGTCGACTGGACCGAGGATCCCGCGGCGTTCGCCGACCCCGGGTGGACCTCGCTGGTCGACGCGGATCCAGAGGCCACCGTGTTCCACACCCCGAGGTTCCTGAAGGTGTACTGGGAGGAGCTGGGAGCCGGCGAGGGCCTCGAGGTGGCCTCGGTCCAGACCGGCGGCAAGGTCGTGGCGACGGCCGCGTTCGCCACCGACGGCGACCGGCTCAGCTGGCTGGGCGGGTTCGACGTGACCGACTACATGGGACCGGTCGGTTCGCCCCAGTACCGCCGGCGAGCCGCGGACGAGCTGATGGCGGCCGTGGCCGCCCGGGACGACTGGCGCCGGGCCGACCTGGCCGGTCTCCCCGAGCAGGGGACGTGGCTGAAGGCTCTGGCCGAGGGGGGCCGGCGGGCGAGGCTGCCCGTGCGGATCGAGCTCGACGGCGTCGCCCCGGGCCTCGACCTGCCTGCCAGCTTCGACGCGTACCTGTCCGGGTTGCCCTCGAAGCTGCGACACGAGGTCCGCCGCAAGGACCGGCGGCTTCGGGAAGCGCATCCGGGCGTCCGCGTGGTCGACGCCGCCGTCGAGACGGTGGCGACGGATCTCGACCGGTTCGCCTCGCTCCATCGCGCCAGCGCCGGAGCCAAGGGTCGGTTCATGGTCCCGGGCATGGAGCTGTTCTTCAGGCGGCTCGCGGACGAGCTCCTCTCCGACGGCACCATGCGGCTGTCGTTCCTCGAGGCGGACGGCGAGCGACTCGCCACCGCCGTGGGCTTCCGGTTCCGGGACCGGTTCTTCCTGTACAACTCCGCCTACGACCACCGCCTGTCGAAGCTGTCCCCGGGGATGGTCCTGGCGGCCGAGCTGATCCGCGAGGCCATCGAGGAAGGGCGCTCGACGTTCGACTTCCTGAAGGGCGACCTCGGGTACAAGTACCGCTTCGGGGCGAAGCCTCGGCGGGTGTGCCGCCTCCTCCTCGACCGAGCCTGACCGGTCCCGGCCGTATCCTGGGATCATGAGAACAGCTGGGGTGGCCGAACAGATCGAGGCCCTCCGCTCCGGGCGAGGGCACGTCGACCTGTCGGAGTGGCGGAAGGTGCGGGCGACCGGATCCGAGGCCGAGGCCTGGCTGAACGACCTCCTGTCGGCCGAGCTCTCCGGCCTCGCCGTGGGGGCGACCCGCCGCTCGCTGCTCTTGTCCCCCACCGGCCGGATCCGGGCCGACGTCACGGTGGCGGCCACCGAAGCGGGCACGATGCTGCTCCAGGACCCGATCCAGCCCCAGG
The DNA here is from genome assembly GCA_937890785.1 of uncultured Actinomycetes bacterium. Lineage (GTDB taxonomy): Bacteria > Actinomycetota > UBA4738 > UBA4738 > CALAEC01 > CALAEC01. The sequence continues at coordinate 22,019 of CALAEC010000045.1, read as the reverse complement.
CCATCGACCGGCTCCTGGATCCTTACGTGCTCTCCTCCGACGTCGAGCTGTCCGACGTCTCCGACGACTTCGCGCTGATCGCCGTTCCGGGCGCCGAGGAAATCCCGGCCGGGGTCCCCGTAGGTGAGCCGCTCCGCCCGTCCTGCCTCGGGGCCGGCATCGACCTCCTGGCGCCCATCGACCGAAGCCCGGAGCTCCGCCGGGCCCTGTCGAACCTGGTCGAGGTGGGCCCGGCTGCCGTCGAGGCCTGGCGGATCGAGCGGGGCGCGGCCCGGTTCGGCGTCGACCTCGGCGACTCCTCGCTGCCGCAGGAGGCCGGCCTGGACGGCGCCGTGGCCTATCAGAAGGGGTGCTTCCTGGGCCAGGAGGCGGTGGCCCGGATCCGGAACCTCGGCCACCCCCCGTTCGTGATGCTCGCGGCCCATGGCGACGGGCCCATCTCGGCCGGCGAGAGCGTGCTCTCGGGCGACGAGGACGTGGGGATCGTGACCAGCGCCACCACCCTCGGCGACGGCCGCGCCGCTGCGATCGTCAGGGTCCGATGGACAGCCCGCGACCGGAAGCTCAGAACCGAGGCCGGGACGGCGCTCGGAGCGCGCGGTCCCGCATCGGGCGCCGCATAGCAACCTCATCCCGCCTCCTCCTCGCGGCTCGACCGAGGCGGCCGAGGAGACAGCTGCAGGAGCGGCACCAGGCCGGCCTCGCCGAGGCTGCGCAGGGCCCTGGCCTCCTCAGCGTCGACGACCACGGCGCCCTCTCCCTCCCGATCGAGCAGGAACGTCACCACGCAGTCGGCGCACTGGTCGGTCCCCTGATGCCGACACTGGTCGCAGTCGATGTGGAGCGGATCGTCGTCCATGCTCCCGACCCTAGCGCCCCCCACCGACACGATCCCCGATGACCCCACGCCGCCGCAGGTCCTCGATCTCCTCCGAAGACAGGCCGGCCTCCGCCAAGACCTCCTCGGTGTGCTCCCCCAGGCGAGGCGCGGCCCTGGCTGCCGCGCCGCTCTCACTGAGCCGGATCGCCGGTCCCGGCCCGATCGCGCGCCCCTCGATCTCGACGACCATCCCGCGCGCCCGGACCTGGGGATCGGCCATCGCCTCGGCCACGTCGTTCACCGGCCCCACGCAGGCCTCCAGCCCCGCGAGCCGCTCGATCCACTCGTCCCTCGGCCGCGACCCGAACGCCTCCTCGAGCCGGCCGGCCACCTCGTCCTGCCGGTCCGGGTCGAGGTGCGCCTCGATGAGGTCCTCGGCTCCGAGCGCCTCGCAGAGCACCCGCCAGAACCGCGGCTCCATCGCACCCACAGCGACGAACCTGCCGTCGGCGCACCGGTACGGCCGGTAGCACGCCAGGCGGCCCGTGAGCGGCGTGCCGCCGCGCCTCGGCACTTCGCCGGTGGCCAGGTACCAGCTCCACAGCATCCCAGCCCAGGACGCCGAGACGTCGAGCATCGAGACGTCCACGAACCGCCCCCTGCCCTCGCTCGCCGCACGCCACAGCGCGACCACGATGCCCAGCGCCGCGGCCATCCCGCCGCCGAGATCGGCGACCTGGACGGCCGGCAGCACGGGCCCGCCGTCCGGCGAACCGGTGACATCGAGGATCCCGGCGGCGCCGATGTAGTTGATGTCGTGGCCGGCCCGGTCTCGGTACGGCCCGTCCTGCCCGTAGCCGGTGAGCGCGCAGTACACGAGCTTGGGGTTCCGGCGGGACAGCGCCTCCCAGCCAACGCCCAGCCGGTCCATCACCCCCGGCCGGAACGACTCGACGACGGCGCTCGCCCGCTCCACGAGTCGTTTCAGGACCTCGGCGCCGTCCCGGGACTTCAGGTCGATCGCCACCGACCGCTTCCCGCGGTTGAATGCGAGATGAGCGGCCCCCTGGCCGTCCACGAATGGCGGCGCCAGGCGGATGGCATCGCCCCGGCCCGGCTCCTCGACCTTCACTACGTCGGCGCCGAGGTCGGCCAGGAGCAGCGTGCAGTAGTTGCCGGGCAGGAGGCGCGTGAGGTCGACGATCCGGACGCCCTCGAGCGGCAGGCTCACCCAGGGGGCTCCACCGGGACCTCCTCGATCCGGTCCGAGCTCCCGCACCACCGGCACGTCACGACCTCGCGGTCGGCCTCCAGGACCTCCTCGTCCTCCACGGTGAGCTCGCCGGCGATCGAGAAGTGGTAGTACGCCCGGGTCCGGCGATGTTCCACGACGTCGAACCGGGTCAGGTTCCCGCACGCCCCGCAGCGGAAACGGGTCGGCGGCGCGCCGCCCGAGCCCATCGCGGCCGATGCTACCCGCCCTTGACCTCGAACGCACGTTCGGGTAGGATCGCCGGCGCGCGGCCGGATCGTGTCATCGGGGGGACCTACCGTGCCGACCGTGGCCGCGCCGATCGCGACTCAGAGCACGCTCGACGATCTCGGCGTCCCCTTGTCCGAGGTCACGTTCGCGTGCGTCGACCTCGAGACCACCGGCGGCGCGCCACCCGAGTCGCGCATCACCGAGATCGGGGCCGTTCGGTATCGCGGCGGTGAGCGCGAGGGCACGTTCCAGACGCTGGTGGACCCGGGCGTCCCGATCCCCCGGTTCGTCTCGCACCTCACCGGGATCGACGACTTCATGGTTCGGGAGGCTCCGCCGGTCGAGGCCGTGCTCCCCTCGCTGGTCGAGTTCCTCCGAGGCGCGGTGTTCGTGGCTCACAACGCGGGCTTCGACTTCCGGTTCCTCAACCACGACCTGGAGCGCCTCGGCTACGACCGGATCCCCGCCCCCCCGGTCTGCACGGCGCGGCTGGCCCGCCGGGTGCTGACCGCCGACGACGTGCCGAACCTGCGGCTGGCCACCCTGGCCCAGTTCTTCCGGACCTCGGCCAGGCCGACCCATCGCGCGCTGGACGATGCCGAAGCCTGCGCCGAGGTGCTCCACGGCCTCCTCGACCTCGGCGGACGGCTGGGGATCCTCACGCTGACCGACCTCCGCGAGGCGGTCCGGGCCCGCGGGCGTACGCACCTCGGGAAGGTGCGGCTGGCCGACGGCCTCCCGAGCGTTCCCGGCGTGTACATGTTCCGCCGGCCCCCGACCGACGCGGGACCCGGCGAGGTCCTGTACGTCGGGAAGGCGAAGGACATCCGGGCCCGGGTCCGCTCGTACTTCTACGGCGACGACCGCCGCCGGATCGACGCGATGCTGGCCGAGGCCGGCGCGGTCGAGCCGCACCCCTGTGGCTCCGAGATCGAGGCGCTGGTCCTGGAGGCCCGGCTGATCCGCCGGCACGCCCCGAGGTACAACCGCCGCGGGAAGGCCTGGCGCCGGTACGCCTACCTCAAGCTCGACCTGGCCGAGGCGTGGCCGCGGCTGAAGGTGGTCCGCAAGGTCAGCGGCCGAGGGGCCTATCTCGGGCCGTTCCGAAGCTCCCACGCTGCCCGCCAGGCCAAGGACGCCCTCGAGGAGGCGTTCGCGATCCGCCGGTGCACCCGGTCGATGGGCCGGTCCACCCGCTTCGCGCCGTGCGCCCTGGCAGACCTCGGTCGGTGCCTGGCGCCGTGCGACGGCCGCGTCACCCCCGAGCGCTACGAGGGGCTCGTCCGGTCCCTCCAGCACGCCCTCTCCTCGCCGGGCGAGCTCCTCGCGGCGCTCGAGGGCCGGATGGCCAGGCTCGCGCAGCAGGAACGGTTCGAGGAGGCCGCGGACCTTCGGGACCGGCTCGCCTCGCTGACCGCCGCGCTGGCCCGGGCCCGGCGGGAGCGGTGGCTCCTCGAGGCCGAAGACCTCGAGGTGGAAGTTGACGGCCGCCGCCACCGCTTCCGCCGCGGCGCGCTGGTCCGCCGCGGCGATGAGACCGGGTTCAGCTGGCCGCTCCCGCTCGATGCAGTCGAAGAGGTCGACGCGGCGCTGTCCTGCCTCGGCAGCGCCCGGGTCACCCGAGCGGACCCCGCGCCGGCCGAGCCGGTGGACGGCGGGGCCGCCCTCGCGGCGCTCCGACGACGCCTCTCCGCTTCCCGCCGGTAGCCGGAAGCGCTCGGACCGCCCGGGCATACACTGGTGGGCATGGAGAGGGCCGTGATCGTCGAGGGGGCCAGGACCCCGATCGGGAAGTTCCTGGGCGCGTTCGCCGAGGTCCCGGCGGTCGACCTCGGCGTGACGGCCACGCGTGAGGCCCTCCGGCGCGCCGGGGTGGAGCCCGAGGCCGTCGACATCGCCGTGTTCGGCCACGCCCGGCAGGCCGGGAACGGCCCGAACACCGGCCGCCAGGTCGCCTACCGGTCCGGGATCCCCCAGGAGGTCCCGGGGTTCAACGTCAACATGGCGTGCGGCTCGGGCGTGAAGGCGATCGAGGTGGCGGCGCAACAGATCATGCTGGGCGAGGCGGAGGTGGCCGTGGCCGGCGGCTTCGAGAACATGACCCGCACGCCGGCGATCCTCGACCGGATGCGGGTGGGCTACCGGATGGGGAACGCGCCGGTGTACGACGGGATGGCCCGCGACGGGTTCCTCGACCCGCTGTGCGGCCTGGTGATGGGCGAGACCGCCGAGAACCTGGCCCGGAAGTACTCGATCCCCCGCGAGGAGCAGGACGAGTTCGCCCTCCGCACGCAGCGCAAGGCCGAGGCGGGGAAGGATCGCCGGGCCCAAGAGATCGTCCCCGTCGAGGTCCCGGGACGGAAGGGCGAGACCGTCATCGTGACCGAGGACGAGCATCCGCGCCCCGAGACCACCCTGGAGGGCCTGGCGAAGCTGCCGCCGGTGTTCGCCGAGGACGGCACCGTCACCGCGGGGAACTCCAGCGGCATCACCGACGGCGCCGCGGCTCTCGTGGTGATGAGCGAGTCGCGGGCGAAGTCAGAGGGGCGCGAGCCGCTGGCCCGCATCGTGGCGTCCTCGTCGGCCGGCGTCGATCCGGCCTACATGGGGATCGGCGTGGTCCCCGCGGTGCAGCAGGTCCTGGAGAAGACCGGGCTCCAGATGGCCGACTTCGACGTCGTCGAGATCAACGAGGCCTTCGCCGCGCAGGTCCTGGCGGTCGACCGCGAGCTGAAGCTCGACCACGACCGGCTGAACCCGAACGGCGGGGCCATCGCGCTCGGGCACCCGATCGGGATGTCGGGGGCGCGGATCGTGCTGACCGCGGCGTACGAGATGCGCGAGAAGGACTACTCCCTGGGACTGGCCGCGCTGTGCATCTCCGGCGGCCAGGGCATGGCCATGGTTCTGGAGCGAGCCTGAGGGCCCTCCGCGCGGCCTTCGGCACGGTCCTGACCCTCTTCGTCCTGGGCTCGGCGTCGCCGGCCATGGCCTCCCTCGCATCGATCGGGCCACGAGACTCGGGGACCCAGCTCCAGGTCAGCGGCCATCCCGGAGAGGCCAACGACATCGAGGTGACCAAGGTGGGGAACGCCTACATGATCACGGACACCGCGGGGATCGTGGCCGGGCCCGGCTGCTCCGGCGGAGGGACCGTGGTGACGTGCCCCGACCCGATGGGCACGACGGTGCGCGTCCTGGTCGCTCCGGCGGATGGCGCCGACCGGGTCGTGATCGACCTGGCCCTGCCGTCGCTCCTCAACGGCGGTCCCGGTCGCGACCGGCTGATCGGAGGCTCGCTCCGGGACCGGATCATCGGGAAGGGCGACGCCGATCGGCTGTTCGGCCGGGCCGGGAACGACCGGCTGACCGGGGACGCTCGCGGGGACGTCCTGACCGGCGGTTCCGGCGAGGACCGGCTACAGGGTGACCAGGGCCCGGACCGGCTCCGGGCGCGCGACGGCCGGCAGGACTCGGTGAACGGCGGGGCTGGGAGCGATCGGGCCAGGGTGGACGGCAAGGATCGGGTGCGGAACGTCGAACAGCTGGCCTAGGCGGCCAGGGCCCAGACGACCAGCGCGACGACCACGGCCAGGGCCACCAGGAAGATGGCCAGGTCGGCGGCCTTCACCCGCCCGGGCCGGTACGCGTTGAAGCCCATCGCCTCGACCCTACCTCACTCCTCGGCCACGAGGTCGCCGAACGATCGGGCGTTTCGGACGGCATAGTCCCGGTAGCAGTTGTTGAACAGCGCGTGGGCCTCCTTGGCGCCGTCCATCATCGTCTGCACGCGCGGAACCCACTCCCGCAGCTCCTCGTCCGAGTAGTCGTACCGGAACCGCTCGGTCGGATGGACATCCTTCTTCGTCCACGTCTCCTCGCGCCGTCCATGGAACCGCACCACCGCGAACCGCTCCGAGGTGGCCTCGGCCACCGGCGGCACGCTGACCTTGAACCCCTGGGGCATGTCCACGGCCACGAACGGGATCCCCTCGGCCCGGTGGAAGTCGAGCGTCTTCCGGGTGGCGTCCTCGTCGGCGAACCACGCGCCCTGGCGGTACTCCACGGCGATGTCGTAGTCCGGCAGCCGCACCCGGGCCGCCAGGATCGTCTCCCGGGCCTTCGAGCCCGGCATGAACCACTGGGGGTACTGGAACATCACCAGGCCGAGCTTCCCGGCCGAGTGCAGCGGCATCAGCGCCGAGCGGAACATCTCCCACAGCCGCTCGGCCACGTCTGGCGGGATGTCCTTGGCCGGGATCCGGGGGCCGGCGCCCTCGGGGAGCGCCTCCCGAACATCCTTCGGCAGCCCTCGCACCAGCACGGGGTGGCCGGTCATCAGCGAGAACGCCTTCACGTCGAACGTGAAGTCGGGCGGCGTCCGCTCGACCCACAGCGCCGCGTTCCGCTCGCTGGGCAGCCCGTAGTACGTGGAGTCGACCTCGACGACGTCGAACCTCGACGCGTAGAACTTCAGCCGCTCCTCGGGGGTGTTCGCCTCGGGCGGGTACCAGCCCGACTCCAGGAGCGTCTTGTCGGTCCAGGACGCCGTGCCGACGCGGAGGATGCCCACCTAGACGCGAGCCCGTCGCCGGCGGATCGCTTCCAGCGCGTTCCGAAGCGGCTCCAGGACGCTCTCTTCGTCGATGTCCATGGCCAGCTCCTCGATCGAGGCGATGTCCTTCAGCGCGTCCTCGAGCACGTCACCGGCACGGTCGGCCTGCTGCAGGGCCTGGACCAGCAGCGCCGTGTAGTCGCGGTTGAACGCCTTGCCGCACCACGGGCAGTGCCCGCCGGCATCGGTCACCTGCTCCGGCAGGAACTCCCGCCCGCAGTTGGCGCACGTCCCTCGGATCTTCACACCGGCTCCTTCCGCAGGCGCTCCACCAGGTCGCCGGCCGCGTCGGCCAGCGCGAACGGGTCAACGGGCTTGACGAGCCAGGCGTCGGCGCCCGACCATTTGGCCAGCCACTCGTCCTGGGCCCGGGCCAGGACCAGGATCACGGCGCCGGGGAACGGCACGGCGGCGCCCTTGAGGTCGCGCGTCACCGCGAACCCACCCGCCCCCGAGGCGATCTCGTCGGCGACCACCAGATCCGGGAGCTCCCTCCAGGCGACCCGCAGGCCCTCCCGGCCGTCGGGGGCCTCGCTCACCGTCCACGGCTCGCCGGTCCGACGCTCCAGGCCTCCGACCGCAGTCTTGAGCTGGTGGCGGAGTGCGGGATCGGGCGAGATGACCAGGGCCTTCACGGCGTCATTGTAGCGACCGCCACGACCATCCCCGCCATTCGGTGACGTCCAGCGCGATCACCGATCCCTGCGGCGGCATGTCGCGGTACTGGGGGTACTTCTCAGCGAGCAGCCGGAGGCCTTGGTCGCGCTCGGCGCCCTCGTCCAGGATCCGGCCGATCCCTCGCAGCCGAACCCACCACACGGCGGGCCAGTCGTCCTCGTAATGGTCGACCAGAACCGTGACCCGGTCCGGGTTCGCCCGGATGTTCCCCAGCCGGCGAACGCGAGGGGTCGACTTCGGCTTGTCGTCGATCGAGGAGTACAGCGTGTCGCCGTCCATGGCGAACACCAGCGGCACGACGTGGGGACGGCCGTCGGGGTCGATCGTGGCCATCCGGGCGACCCTCGACCCGGCCACCAGGCGGCGCATCACCGCCGGGTCGATCGACGGCACCGGCGCGCGTCAGTCGTACCGCGGCTTCGCGGACGGCCCCCGCCAGGGGTAGCCGATGGTGTGCTGCCAGCAGTTCGGCCCAGGGTTGTAGGACGAGAGCTTCGTGCCGCACACCGAGCAGGTCTTCCCCGCTTCAGCGGCGGGCTGTTCCCGGTGCTCGCCCTCTGGCGTGCTGCGCGCTTCCTTGGCCATGTCCAGCCCTCCCGTGTGCTCGTCGTGCGGGCGGGGGGGTCCTGCGAGAGGCGATTCTAGCACGGGGGCGTAATCGGGAAAATCAGCAGGTCAGGAGGCGTTTTCCGGTTCCTCGACGGTCCAGGTGTCGCCGCCGAGGAGGAGCTTCGCCAGGTCGCCCCGGCCCATCTTCTGCTCGGCCATCTCCAGCTGGCTGTCCATGGCCTCGCCGTAGACCGGGCGGCTGACGTCGCGGAAGATGCCGATCGGCGTGGGACCCGTCGGCTGGTGGGCCAGCTGGGCCAGAGAGAACGCCAGCGCGGGGTTCTCCCGGTGGGCGTCGTGGACGAGGAGAGCGTCCTCGCCGACGGCCTCGACGTCGACGACCTCCAGGCTCCCATCCGGCTTCTGGACCACGCCCTTCTCGCCCTGTTCCCCGAACCGGATCGGCTTCCCGTGCTCCAGCCGGATCTGGTTCCGCTGGGCGCCGTGCTGCTTGTCGCGAACGGCGGCGAAGGCGCCGTCGTTGAACACGTTGCAGTTCTGGTAGATCTCGATGAAGGCCGCACCGGTGTGCGACGCCGCGGCCCTGAGGACCTCGGTGAAGTGCTGGCGGTCGTTGTCGATGGTCCGGGCCACGAACGCGGCCTCGGCCCCGATCGCCAGGGCCACGGGGTTGAACGGGTGGTCGAGGGAGCCGAACGGGGTGGACTTGGTGACCTTGCCCTCCTCGCTGGTCGGCGAGTACTGGCCCTTGGTCAGTCCGTAGATCTGGTTGTTGAACAGGAGGATCTTCAGGTCGACGTTGCGCCGCAGCGCGTGGATCAGGTGGTTGCCTCCGATCGACAGCCCGTCGCCATCGCCGGTGACGACCCACACCGAGAGATCGGGGCGGGCCGTGGCGATCCCCGTGGCCAGCGCCGGCGCCCGCCCGTGGATCCCGTGCACGCCGTAGGTGTCCACGTAGTAGGCGAACCGACCGGAGCAACCGATCCCGGCCACCCACACCATCTGGTGCGTGGGGACGCCGAGCTCCGGGAGGAAGCCCTGGACCGTCGACAGGATGGCGTAGTCGCCGCAGCCCGGACACCACCGGGGCTCCTGGTCGCTGATGAAGTCCTTCTTCGACAGCTCGATCGGTGCGCCGGGCTGGCCGTTGCTCTGCTGTCCGTTGCCCTCGTTCACGCCAGCCTCCGGATGATCTCTTCCTCGAGCTCCTCGGCGAAGATCGGCTGGCCCTGCACCTTGCTGAACACCTGGGCGTCCACGAGGTACTCGGCCCGGACGAGCTTCACGAGCTGGCCGGTGTTCATCTCCGGGACCAGGACCTTGGGGTACCGACGCAGGATGTCGCCGAGGTCCTTGGGCAGCGGGTTCATGTGGTGCAGGTGGAGCCGGGCCACCTTCTTCCCACGGTCACGGGCCCGGTCGACGGCGACGCGGATGGCGCCGTACGTCGACCCCCAGCCGAGGACCAAGATTTCGGCCTCGCCGCTGGGGTCGTCGACCCGGAGCGGCGGGATGTCGTCGGCGACCTTCAGGACCTTGGCCGCGCGAAGGTCGGTGGCCCACTGGTGGTTCTGCGGGTCGTACGAGATGTTCCCGGTGGAGTCGGCCTCCTTCTCCAGCCCCCCGATCCGGTGCTCCAGCCCCTCGGTGCCGGGCACCGCCCACGGCCGGGCCAGGTTCTCGTCCCGCAGGTACGGCAGGAACTCGGTCCCCATGTTGGGGCGCTCCGCGAAGCTTGGATCCATCGAGGGCAGCGAATCGACGTCGGGGAGCCGCCACGGCTCGGAGGAGTTCGCCAGGAACGTGTCGGTGAGCAGGATCACCGGCGTGCGGTAGGTCACCGCGATCCGTGCGGCCTCCAGCGCCGCGTCGAAGCAGTTCGACGGCGTGTACGCGGCCACGATCGGGAGCGGGGCCTCGCCGTGCCGCCCGTACATCGCCAGGAGGAGGTCGGCGGCCTCGGTCTTCGTGGGCATGCCCGTGGACGGCCCGGCCCGCTGGACGTCGACGATCACCATCGGCAGCTCCAGCATCACCGCAAGCCCGATCGTCTCGGCCTTGAGATCCAGGCCCGGCCCACTGGTCCCGGTGACCCCGAGGTGCCCGGCGAACGCCGCGCCCAGGGCCATGTTGGCCGCGGCGATCTCGTCCTCGGCCTGGAACGTCCGCACCCCGAAGTTCTTGTGCTTCGACAGCTCGTGGAGCAGCTCGGAGGCCGGCGTGATCGGGTACGAGGCGTAGAACAGCGGGATCCCGCTGCGGTCGCTGGCCGCCACCAGACCGTACGCGGTCGCCGTGGCGCCGTTGATGTTGCGGTACGTCCCCGGTTCCGCGGGGGCGGGCTTGACCTCGTAGTGGACCGCGAAGATCTCGGTGGTCTCCCCGAAGTTGTACCCGGCCCGGAAGGCCGCCAGGTTCGCGTCCCGGATGGCTTCCTTCTTGGCGAACTTCCGCTCGATCCACCGCTCGGTCACGTCGGTGGGCCGTCCGTACATCCACGACAGGAGCCCCAGCGCAAAGAAGTTCTTCGACCGCTCGGCCTCCTTCTTGGTGATCCCGGCGATCCCGTCCAGGGCCCGGACGGTGATCGTGGTCATGGGGACCGTGTACAGCTGGTACTCGTCGAGCGCGCCGTCCGTGAGCGGGTTCGACCCGTACCCCGCCTTCTCCAGGTTGCGGTCGGTGAACCCGTCCTCGTTGGCGATGACGATCCCGCCCTTCTCGAGGTCGTCCAGGTTCACCTTCAGCGCCGCCGGATTCATGGCCACCAGCACATTGGGCTGGTCGCCCGGCGTGAGGATGTCGTCGGAGGCGAAGTGGATCTGGAAGGCCGAGACTCCGTGGAGCGTCCCGGCCGGCGCCCGGATCTCGGCGGGGAAGTCCGGCAGCGTGGCCAGGTCGTTCCCGATCAGGGCGGTGGCGTTGGTGAACCGGTCACCGGTCAGCTGCATCCCGTCGCCGGAGTCCCCGGCGAACCGGATGACCACCCTTTCCCGTTCCTCGATCGTTTTCTGGGCCACAGGCCGAAAGCGGCCGGGCCTCGGCCCGGCCTCACGCACCTCCTTGCCGTCCATGGTACTCGGTCAGGACGCCCTCGTCGGATGGATCGGCCGGTGGGCTGGGTGGCCTTAGCCCAGCCCGAGGTCCCGCTTGGCCAGCTCGACCCCGGCGACGAGGTTCCGGAGCTTGGCGAAGGCCACGTCCCACGATCGGGTCCGGAGCCCACAGTCGGGGATCACGTGGATCCTGGTGGGGTCGTCGAACACTTGGACCGAATGCAGCACACGGTCCCGGACCAGCTCCGGTGGCTCCACGAAGTCGGTGTGGATGTCGAGCACCCCAACCCCGAGGACGGGCCCGTACGGCAGGTCTCGGAACTTCGGCAGGACGCGGTACCCGGGGCGGTCCGAGGCGCCCGTACCGAGGTCGCGAGAGTCGTAGTTGGCGAACCCCACCGCGAACTGCCGGCACTGGCTCATGGCCTCGATCCCCGGGAAGAACAGGTCGTAGTCCGAGAAGCACAGGTGGGTCGAGAACACTGCGTCGAGCCCGCGGACCGACTCGTTGAACGACTCCGCGAACAGGTCGAGCTCCTCGGGGTCCGTGGAGCCGCCCGGCTCGTCGATCTGCAGCCACCCGGCCCCCAGCGAGATCAGCGCATCCAGGTTCGGCCGGATCAGGTCACGGGCCACGTCGAGGATGAACGCCCGTCGGGCCGCTCGCCGCGTCTCGGCCCGCGTTCCCGCCCCGAAGCTGGTGTCGGTGAAGTAACGCTCGTCGAAGGACCAGTCGGCGATGGTGTACGCGCCGGTGATGGGGACCTTCAGCTCCGCCCGGGCCACGTCGCGGACGAACGCGAACTCCTCGTCGTGGTACGGCTCGCGCAGGCCGATCGGCCCGGTGACCGCGGCCTTCGAGTAGTACTTGTTGTCGAAGGCCCGGACGATCCCCCGCCACTCGAACCCCTCGGCATGGGCCACGGCCCACTGGTACATCTCGCTGCGCTGCTGCTCGCCGTCGTACACCACGTCGAGCCCGACGGTCTCCAGGAACCGCACGCCGTACCGGCTCGACCACCGCTTCACCTCGTCTTTTCCGGCCCGGTCGAGCGGGGCCCGGCGGAGGAGCTCGAGGAGCTCCTGGTGATCTTCCACGTCGAGGCGCTCGCCCCATGCCCGGGCGTCCTCGAGGTCGCGGTCCTCGATGGGCGAGCCGGCCACGGCCTTGACCCGCCAGTTCGGTTTGGCCAGGGACCCGAGCTCGTGGGTGAGGAGCGGCCTGGTGAGGACGGAGGCCTCGGCCTGGCGAACCGCGCTCACGCCGCCTCCTCGCGGAGCTGCCGGGCCACCTCGCCGAGTACCTCGAGCTTGCGGCCGGCCATCTCGGGCCCGGCCAGCTCCAGCTCGCTCCCCGACGACACGTACAGGGCGGTGGGCTCGAGCCGGTCGGCGGCCCGACGGACGAAGGCCGTCACCTCGCCCGGGTCTTCGAGCACCGAGCTCCGCCCGTCGAGACATCCGGCCACCAGCCCCGACTCCCACGGCGTCGGCAAAGCATCGAGTGGCGTTTCGACGAAGTCGATGCCGATCGCGTCGACCGGGAGCCGACGGAGCCGGTCCGCGTGCGGGGCGGCGTCGCCATAGTAGGTGTGCATGACCACTGCGGCGCCGCTCGCCGCCTCCCGGACCGTGGCCACAGCCCGCTCGAGCGCCGGCCAGGATCCGTCGTCGATCCCGGCATACGGGATCCACGGCTCCTCGAGGTGAACGAGCCGGTGGCCGGACTGGGCCAGCATGGCCGCCGCCGGTGCCAGCACGTCCCGGGCCAGGCCGAGCATCACGTCGTCCGGATCGCCTCCGCCGAGCGTCACCCGAGAAAACAGGTACGGCGACGGCAGCGACGCCACCTGGGGCTCGGGGATGCCGTCCTCCAGCACCCAGGGAGGGACCTCGCCGAGCACCGTCCCACCCTCAGGTCCCAGTTCGGGAGCCCGGTAGAAGGAGTTGTTGTCGAACCAGCGGACGAGGACCCGGGCCTCCATGCCCTTCGATCCCTCCACCAGGGGTCGGAACAGGTCCTGCCACCGGAGGAGCCCATCTGAAAGGAAGTCCAGGCCGGCATCCCGTTGGGCTCGGAGGAACGCCTCGCGGTCTGCCCGGTACGCCTCGTCGACACGCTCGGACGTGACCCGCCCACGCTCGAGGTCGCGGGTGGCCGCGACCACGGCCTCGGACCGAGGGTAGATGCCGTGCAGGTAGGCTGCCGGGGGGGCGGGCCGGTTCATCCGAGGGATGCTACGGGACATCACGCCATGCGACAAGACATGCGTGGGGAACCCCTCGCTCGAGCCCTCGTTAGTGGAACGAGTGCCCGCACGCGCAGGTGCTCTGCGCCGCGGGGTTGTCGATCGTGAAGCCGCTGGCCTCGAGGGTGTCCACGAAGTCGATCGAGGCCTCGGTCAGATACGGCGCGCTCATCCGGTCCACGGCCACCCGAACACCGTGCTGCTCGGAGAGGACGTCGTCGTCCCGCACCTGGTCGTCGAGGTACATCTGGTAGCGAAGACCGGAGCAGCCCCCGGGCTGGACGGCCACCCGAAGCACCACCTCGGGCTGGCCCTCCTGCGCCACCAGCTCCTGGACCTTCCCGGCCGCGCTCGCGCTCAGCTTGATCGTCTGCATCCGTTCGGCGGTTTCCATGTCCTCCCGATTATATCCGGCCTGGGCCCGCCCGACCCTCACTCTTTCAGGTCGGCCGGCTGGGCGCCGGACGCCCGGACCAGGTCGTCCGGGCGGATCGGGAACACCGCGTTCGGCGTCCCCGCCGCGGCCCACACCTCCTGGTAGGCCAGGAGGTCCCGGTCGAACAGGGCCCGGAGCGGCCGGGGATACCCGAACGGCGGGGTCCCTCCGATGGAGAAGCCGGTGGCGCTGCGAGCCTCCTCCGCATCGGCCCGCCGCACCGGGACCCCTCCCATCAGCGCGGACAGCTTCGACGTGTCGGCCCGGTTCGGCCCAGAGGTCAGGGCCAGGAACGGCTCGGCGCCGGCCATGAACACCAGCGACTTCACGATCTGGCCCACCTCGCACCCGATGGCCCGGGCCGCGTCGGCCGCGGTCTTCGTCCCCTGAGGGAACTCCCGGATCTCCGGCGACAGGCCGACGGCTTCCGCCGCGGCCACGAACCGTTGGATCGCCGGCGGAGTGCTCATACGGTCTCCCGCACCGCCGCGGCGGCCTCCGCGGCCGCCTCCTCCACGAGCTCCGCCGCCCGGGCCATTGCCGCCTCCAGGCCGGCCCGGTCGGCCAGGGAGTAGACGAGATCGGCCGGTGGCGCCGAAGCGTCGACCTGCCCGGCCACCAGCACCGTTCGGCATCCATGCTCGTGAGCCATCCGCAGCACCCCCGCCGGGGCTTTCCCCCGCTCGGACTGGGCATCGTAGGAGCCCTCCCCGGTGACAACCACATCCGCGCGCTCGAGCCGCCGTTCCAAGTCGAGCGCCGAGGCCACCACGTCGAATCCCGGGCGGAGCCGCGCGCCCAGAAACGCGACCAGCCCCGCGCCGAGCCCGCCGGCGGCACCCGCGCCGGGGGTGTCGCGAACGTCGAGCCCCAGGTCGCGGTGGGTCACCGCCGCCAGGTGGCCCAGCGCCTCATCGAGGATGCGGACCTGCTCGGGCGTGGCGCCCTTCTGCGGCCCGTACACCGCGGAGGCGCCTCGGGGACCGGTGAGCGGGTTGTCCACGTCGCAGGCCACCACAACCTCGGTGCCCCGGACCGCCGGGTCCATCGCCGACGCGTCGATCCGAGCGAGTCGTCGGAGCGCTCCACCGCCCGGTGGCAGGTCCTCGCCTCGGTCGTCGAGGAGCCGGACCCCCAGGGCCTGGGCCATCCCCGCGCCGCCGTCGTTGGTGGCGCTCCCCCCGATGCACACCAGGACGCGCCGTGGACCGTGCCGGCACGCCGCCCCGATCAGCTCCCCGGTTCCCCGCGTGCTCGCCAGCATCGGGTTGCGGCGGCCTTCGGACACGAGGCCGATACCCGAGGCCCGGGCCATCTCCACGATGGCGATCGTTCCGTCGGCGGTCTCCGCCAGGCCGAAGTCGGCCTCGACCAGGTCCCCCAGCGGTCCGGTGACCTGGACGCGCTCCCGCCGGCCGCCGAGCGCGTCGACCAGGGTGTCCAGCGTGCCGGTCCCCCCGTCAGCCACCGGGACCTCCTCGAGCTCGGCGGACCGATCCGCACGGCGCCACCCTGCGGCCAGGGCCCGGGCGGCCTCCTTCGCGGTCAGCGTCCCCTCGAACTTGTCCGGTGCCACCACGACATGCACGACGGCTATCATGCTCCAGCCCGAGCCCACCGGAGGACGTGTTGGACAGGGATGCGCTGTTGGGCGCGGCTCGTCACGAACGGGACGCCCTCGGGCGGACCGTGCAGTACATGCCGCCCGAACGCTGGCTCGATGAGAGTCCCATCGAGGGATGGCTGGTCAAGGACGTCATGGCTCACCTGGCCGCCTCGGAGGTGGCCGTGGCGGCCTTGATCGGCGACGAGGAGGCCACCGAGCTCGAGGAGTTCCGCAAGGCGCTCGATGGGCAGCCCGTGACCGTCGACGGCTGGAACGCATGGTCGGTCGAGCGCCGGGCGGACGAGGCGCCGGTGGCCCTTGCGCTCGAGTGGGGCCGGGCCGCCGATCTCGTCTTGACCCGGGCCGCCGCTTCCGGCGACGACGAATGGCGAGGCCGAGAGATCTCGTGGGTTGCGGGCGACATCCGGCTCCGGTACCTGGTCCAGGCCCGGGTGGCCGAATGGTGGGTGCACGGCGAGGACCTCCGCGAGGGCGGTGCGCTCCCCCCGCGCCTCGAGCACTGGCCGATCTTCGTTGTCAACGACCTGGCCACCCGGCTGATCCCGTACTCGCTCTCGCTCGCCGGTCAGTCGTTCCCGGGAAAGGCGGTCCGGGTCTCGCTCCAGGGCGTGGGCGAGGGGACGTGGTTGGCCTCCACCGACGCCGGCCGGGAGGTCCCCGATGGCTCGGTCGTCGACGCCGACATCATCGGCCGTGGCCACGCGTACGCCTCGGTGGCCGGCGGCCGGGCCGATGCCGACGTGTGCCTGTACGAGGGGCTTCTCAACCTCGGCGGCGACGTCGAGCTCGGCCAGGCGGTCCTCCACACGCTCCGCTCGTTCCCCTGAGGGCCGTCAGGCCTGGGGGCGCTCCATGAGGAGCATCCCGGAGACCGGCACCACGCGTCGCTCGATGGCACTGGTCTCCCGCTCGGCCACGACCCTGAACCCCAGGCGCTCGTAGAGCACGCGAGCGGGCTCGTCCATGGCGGTGTGCAGGGCCACCCCGAGGCCGAGCCGCTCGGCCCCGGCCAGGACCCGCTCCATCAGGGCCGTGCCCACGCCGCGCCGGCGGTGCGGCTCCCCGACGGACAGGATGCTGACGTAGAGGTCGTCGGGTCCGACCCTCGGCAGGATGCGGTCGAGGACCCGGGCCCGACGGACCAGCTCGGTGGCATGACGCGGTCCCGCGGTCCGGGCCAGGACCACCCCGGTCCCGAGCTTCAGCGAGCCGAACAGCCGGCTGGGGAAGGCGATGGCGATACCGGCCACGTCCCCCTGCCACTCGGCCAGCAGGCCGAACCGACTGGACAGCTCGGTCCGGGGGGCCAAGAAGCACGCCTGGACGGCACGGAGCGCAGTGCGCCGGTCACCCAGCACGACCTCGATGCTGGGGATGGCCTCGAAGACGAGCGGGGACGCGGCGGCCGCGTCGGGCGGGGCGGCCCGCCGCAGGACCCTGGTCACGCGTTCAGTCGCCGGCCGGTCGGCCCAGCGCTTCCTGGAGCACGTCCCACCCGAGCACGGCGCACTTGATCCGGACCGGGTACTTCACCACGCCCTTCAGCGCCACCAGGTCGCCGAACGCGTCCTCGTCGGGGTCCACGGTGCCCTCCATCATGCCCCGGAACTCCCGGGCCAGCGCGTCGGCTTCGCCCACGGTCTTGCCGTGTGTGGCCTCGGTCAGCATGGAGGCCGACGCCTGGGAGATCGAGCATCCCTGCCCCTCGAAGGTGACCTCGGCGACCCGGTCGTCGTCGAGCCGGGCGTGCACGGTGATCTCGTCGCCGCAGAGCGGGTTGTTCCGGTTCTTCGACACCGTGGCGCCCGGGAGCGGTCGCTTGTTCCGCGGCGACTTGTAGTGGTCGAGGATGACCTCCTTGTACAGGTCGTCCAGCGACATCAGCCGAACACCTGCCGGGCCGCCTCGAGCCCTTCGACCAGCGCGTCGACGTCCTCGGGCGTCGAGTACACGTGGAATGAGGCCCGGGCCGTGGCCGGGACGCCGAGCCGCCGCATCAGGATCTGCGCGCAGTGATGGCCGGCCCGGATCGCCACTCCCTGGTCCCCGAGGACCTGGGCCAGGTCGTGCGGGTGGATGTCCTCGAACCAGAACGAGATGGCCCCGCCCCGCAGATCGGGATCGTGCGTACCGAACACCGTCGCGCCCGCCGCGGTCAATCGCTCCAGGGCGTACGCGGTCAGCTCGCGCTCGTGGTCGGCCACGTTCTTCATCCCGATCTCGGTGAGGTAGTCGACCGCCGCGGCCAGCCCGATCTCCTGGGCGATGTTCATCGTGCCGGCCTCGAACTTCCACGGCGGCTCCTTGTACGTCGAGGTGGACGGGTGGACCTCCATGATCATCTCCCCGCCGCCGAGGAACGGGTCCATCTCCTCCAGCAGCTCCGGGCGGCCGTACAGCCCGCCCGAGGCGGTCGGCCCGAGCATCTTGTGCCCGGCCACCGTGAGGAAGTCCACGTCGAGCTCGACCACGTCAACCGGGTTGTGGGAGGCGAACTGCGCCGCGTCCACCAGGATCTTCGCGCCGGCCTCGTGCGCCATCTCGGCGATCTCCCGGATCGGGGGGCGTGTCCCCAGGACGTTGCTCTGCCCGGTGATGGCGACAAGCCGGGTCCGGCCGGTGAACGAGGCGGCCACCGCGTCGAGATCGATCAGGCCGTCGTCGGTGATCGGTACATAGCTCAGCTCGGCGCCGGTGTCGCGGGCGCACAGCTGCCACGGGACGATGTTCGAGTGGTGCTCCAGCTCGGTGAGGAGGACCTGGTCGCCGTCCTCGAGGAACCTTCGCCCCCAGGCATGGGCCACGAGGTTGATCGACTCGGTGGAGCCCCGCGTGAACACGAACGAGTTCGGCTCGGGAGCGCCGAGAAAGCCGGCGATCGTCGCCCGCGCGCCCTCGAACAGCTCGGTGGCCTCCGCGCCGAGCTCGTACACCCCGCGGTGCACGTTGGCGTTGGAGCGCTCGTAGAACTCGGTGACGGCCTGGATCACCCGGCGCGGCTTCTGGGACGTGGCCGCGCTGTCGAGGTACACGAGCGGCTTCCCCGACATCTCCCGGGACAGGATGGGGAAGTCCTCCCGGATCCGCTTCGCGTCCAGCGCCGCCTCCTCGACCGCCGCCATGGTAGCCCCGCTACGTGGTGGCCCGCTCGGGCTCGGCCTCGTCGCCCTCGGCCTCGATGCCGAGCTCCGCGCGCAGCCCCTCGTAGCCCTTGGCCTCGAGCTCCCGGGCCAGATCCGGCCCGCCGCTGCGAACGATCCGGCCACCCATCAGCACGTGGACGTGATCGGGCGTGACGTAGTCGAGGATGCGCTGGTAGTGCGTGATCAGGAGCAGGCCCAGGTTCGGACCCGACAGCTGGTTGATCCCCGCGGCCACGGCCTTCAGCGCGTCGATGTCGAGCCCCGAGTCGGTCTCGTCGAGGATGGCGATGGCCGGCTCCAGCACGGCCAGCTGGAGCGTCTCCATCCGCTTCTTCTCACCGCCGGAGAATCCCTGGTTCACGTAGCGGCGGACCATGTCGTCGTCCACGCCGACCATGGCCATCTTCTCCTTCATCAGCTTGCGGAAGGCCAGGGCCGGCATGCGGTTCTCGTCGTCGCCGTCGGTGTTCTTCACCGCGTTGTAGGCCGACCGGAGGAAGTTCACCACGCTGACGCCGGGAACCTCGACCGGGTACTGGAACGCCAGGAACAGCCCCAGGCGGGCCCGTTTGTCGGGCGTGAGGCGCAGGATGCTCTCCCCGTCCAGCAGCACGTCACCGCCGGTGATCACGTAGCCCGGCCGGCCCATGATCACCCCGGCCAGCGTGGACTTGCCGGACCCGTTCGGGCCCATCAACGCATGGACCTCGCCCTGGCGGACCGTGAGGTTCACGCCGCGCAGGATCTCCCGCCCCTCCACCGAGACGTGGAGGTCGCGGATCTCCAGGGTCGTGTTCTCGCTCATGTGATCTCCACCTTCACCTCGTCGCCTTCCACCTTCACGTTGTACGCCGGCACCGGCAGCGTGGCCGGGAGCGACCGAGGCTTCCCGGTCTCCAGATCGAACACCGACCCATGCCGTGGGCATTCGATCGTCTCGAAATCCGGATCCACCTCGCCCTCGTGCAGGTGGGCGTGGGCGTGGGAGCAGATGTCACCCACGGCCCGGAAGCCATCCTCGCCGAGGTTGGCCACGGCGATCTCGTGACCGTCGACCTCGAACCGCCGGGCCTCGCCCTCCGGGATGTCTTCCACCCTGGCCACGGTCACCAGCGCCATCACCCCTCCAGCTCGGCCTCGATGGCCCGCTCCAGGCCCTCGCGGACCTCGGCCAGCGCGATCCGGTCGAGGACCTCGCGGAAGAAGCCGTACACGATCAGCCGCTCGGCCTCGGCGTGCGGGATCCCCCGGCTCTGGAGGTAGAACAGCGCGTTCTCGTCGACCGGCCCGACACTGGCGGCGTGGCCGCACCGCACCGGGTCGTTCGTCAGGATCTCCAGGTTCGGCACGGAGTCCGCCTTGGCCCGGTCGGACAGCAACACGTTGCGGTTCGTCTGGTACGCGTCCACGCGGTGGGCGTCCTTCTCGATGATCACGGTGCCGGTATACACGGCGCGCGACGAGTCGCGGAGCGCCCCCTTGTACAGGAGGTCGCTGGCGGTCTCGTTCCCGATATGGTCCTGGATCGAGCGGTGGTCGAAGTGCTGGTCGCCGTCACCGAAGTACATGCCGAGCATCTCGCTGGTGCCGCGGTCGCCCTCGAGCACGGTCTCGGCCTCGGATCGGGACAGGCTCGCCCCCAGCGTGACCACCAGTGTCCGCACTTCGGCGTCGCGGTCGACGTGGGCCCGCTGGACCGAGAGGTGCGTGACGCCGTGGCCCCATTCTTGGAGACAGACGTATCGGACCTTGCTGTTCGGCCCGGCGTGGATCTCGATAATCGCGTTCGACAGGGCGCGATCGAGGTCGGGCGATGCGAACCGATCGATGAAGGTGACCTCGGCGCCCTCCTCGGCCACCAGGACGGTGTGCGGGAACACCGCGGCGCCGTCGGCGTCGAGGTAGGTCAGGGTCTGGAGCGGCAGCTCGAGCCGAACGTCCTTCGGGACGTAGACGAACGTGCCGCCGGTCCGGAACGCGGCGTGGAGCGCGGTGAACCTGGAGCGATCGGCAGGCACGAGGGAGTGGAGGTACCGCTCGACCAGGTCCGGATGCTTGCTCGCCGCTTCGTCCAGGTCGGACAGGATGACTCCGGGCTCCGTCGCGGTGGCGCCGAGCTGGGTCGAGATCACCTCGGAATTCCGCTGGATCTGCAGGCCGGCCCGTTCGCCGGACACGCCGGCGGCGGCCAGCAGCCCATGGCGGTTGACCGCCTCGGGCCCACCTCCCTCGGCGAACGGCTGGAAGTCCAGCTCGAAGCCGGTCAGGTCGGTGTACCGCCACTCCTCGGTCTCCGGGGAGGGCACAGGGAGGGCCTCGAAGGCCTCGAGGGCCCGCTCGCGGAGCGCGGTCACGAAGGCCGGTTGGCCGGTGGGCGCAGGCAAGCTCGCGCGGCTGAATCCGCTGGTGGTTGTGAGGGTGTCGGCCATCGCCGAACTCAGTCTATCCGGGGCATTCCCGACCGTCCAGGTCGGAATTACGCTTCGGCGGCCACCGCGACGAGCGGCGGGGTCTCCAGGATGTTGAGGAGGCGCGGTGGAGCCAACCGCCGGGCCCACTCGACGTCTCGGAGCCGCTCCATACGGATGGCGCTCCACCCGGCCCGGCGGACCGCATCGATCAGCGGTCCGGGCGTGGCTGCGCCCGCCAACGGAAGGGCCGCGTCCATCTCGGCGTCGTAGTGGTCGTGGTGGTCGTGCGGGATCCCGAGACCTCGCCGGACGAGTTCGGCCGCTCGTTCCCGGAGGCCCTGGACCAGGCCCCCCTCGATCCCCTCGAGCACGAGGAGACGACCTCCGGGCCGCGTCACCTCGCGCCAGGCTGTCATCGAGCCGACCGGGTCGGGGTTCGTCCACAGCATGTTGCGCTCGACCACGGCGTCGAAAGGGCCGGGCGGCGGCCGGTCGGCAGGACCGGTGACGAACTCCACGTTCGCGCCGGCGAGCTTCTCCCGGGCCCTGGCCAGCATCCCCTCGGACACGTCGAGCGCGGTGACCCGGTAGCCGAGCTCGGCCAGGAGGAGAGTGACCGAGCCGGTGCCGGCGCCGGCCTCGAGGATGTGAGCGCCCGGCTCGGGCAGGTGCCGTCGGAGCACCGCACACCACGCCGCGGCCTCGACCGGGTCGGTCAGCGCGTGAGAGGGACTCCGGTCGTAGGTCTCGGAGTCCCGGTCCCAGTACTGGCGGATCCGGTCGCCAACGTCGGGCATCGGCTCTCGATGGTATCGGAGGGCTCGGCGGTCGGTCGTTCATGTCAGACCCCGCTGTTACCGTTACCGTAGCGAACGTACGTTCGAGGAGGAGATGACGTGAGCGAGCTGCGGTCGGCCATCGAGGGGCT
>CALAEC010000044.1 GCA_937890785.1 uncultured Actinomycetes bacterium | reverse complement strand
CCTCGCAGCCGGATCAAGTCGGACAGACCGGCAACTGGGAGAGGAGGCAGGATGCGGTACGAACGGCCGGCAATCGTCGACCTGGGCTCGATCGCGGACCACACCTTCGATACCCCGCCCGTTGGTTCACCGGGAGGCGGCGACAACAAGGGGTTCGTCAACTGCCGGATCGAGGAAACGAACTGCGAGCTTTCGCACCCCGGCTCCTGAAGATCTAGCCGAGGAGCATTGCCCGCGAGTCGAGGACCCATCCCCTCGGGCGCCCGGCCCGAGGGGGGGGCGAGTGGCTGACCGGCACCGCCTGTCGTTATGGCCGGGCTAGCCGCATCCCTGTCCGCCCGGGGACACCCCATCCCCGAGGTGGCTTCACGCATGCTCGCGGCCGCTCCCCACCGCGGCATCTCTGAGCTGACGGTTACCAAGGGAGCCTGCACCTTGGGGGTCGTCGGGGCCGGGCCGGAGGCCAGCCTCCACTCCGGTGACGGGCTGGCCGCGGCCTTCGTCGGTCGACTGGATAACGGCCCGGAGCTCGCTGCGGAGGCCGATCTCGCCGGGGACGAGGTCACGCCCGCAGCGGTCGTCGCGGCGCTGTTCGGGCGGCTGAGGGATCGGGCGCCGGCCAGGCTCCGTGGCGCCTACGCCGCGGTCGTGACCGACGGGACCACGCTCTGGGGATTCAGGGATCACGTCGGGTTCGAGACCCTGTTCTGCGCTGAACGCTCGGGCGAGGTTCGCATGGCCTCGGAAGCGAAGCAGGTGGCCGCTGGGCTCTCGACGCCGCGGGAGCCCGACCTCGACACCCTGAGGCGGATCTTCTACGTGAACGTGGAGGATCACACCCGGACCTCGCTCACGGGGGTCCGGCGAGTGCTGGCCGGCACGATCGCCGGCTCCTCGGGCGAGTCGATCCGCTGGCGGAGGTACTGGGACCCGTCCTCGCTCCTCGAGACGGCCCGGCTGTCGGCGGACGAGATCGCGGAAGGTTTCGAGGAGCACATGCGTCGGGCCACGGCTCGGGTGCTCGTCGGCGAGGACGCCGTGTCGCTGAGCGGGGGGATCGACTCGCCCGCGATCGCAGCGTTCGCCGCTCCCACGCACGTGGAGCTCAGCGGACGTCCGCTGGCGGCCCTCTCCTCCGTCTACCCTCAGTTCCCCAGCTCCGACGAGAGCGACTACATCCGGGAGGTCGCGTCTCTCCTCGGGCTGCCGCTCCATACGTACGTTCCGGAGGCGCAGACCCTCGACCGCCTCCAGGACTGGGTCGGCCTGTTCGACGGTCCCTGGTCCATCTGGTCCCCCTTCGGAGCGGAGGAGCGCTTCTCGCTGGCCGCTCGGCTTGGCTTCCGGACGATCCTGACTGGGAACCTGGCCGAGCAGGTCATGTCGATGCAGCAGTTCCTCATCTCACACCTCGTGTGGCGTGGTCAGCTGCCGGCCGTGGCCCGGTACATCCAGCGAGAGCGCGCCGACGAGGTCCCGTGGCGACGGATCGCCCGGCAGGTCGTGCCGGCGTTCGTCCCCCGGTGGGCCATGGCGGGCTACATGCGGTACCACCCGGCCCTCCGGACCCCAGACTGGCTCGACAAGGGGCGGGTGGGTGAGGCCCGGGGCCGGCATGCCCTCCCCGGGCGGAAGATGTGGGCGGCGAGCCAGCTCGGGGCCTTCCAGAACGGGTCGAGCCTCACGTTGGAGGCCGATGCCATCTGCCAAGCGAAGTACGGGGTTCGGGTCCGCATGCCCTGGGCGGATGTGGACCTGTGGGAGTTCTTCGTGAGCCTCCCGGCCCAGGTGAAGTTCCCCGAGCCCAAGTCGAAGGCCCTGGTTCGGCGGCTCCTCCGGGGGCGGGTCCCCGACCGGATCCTGGACCGACGGGACAAGACCGTCCTCAACGACTGGCTGACGTCGACCTCGATCGACTACCGCTCGCTCCGACGGTGGCTCCTCAGCCCGTCGCACCGGATGCCTGGTGTGGACTACGAGCGCCTCGCCCACCGCCTCGAGCGGGAGGACCTGGACCTGGCCGGGTACATCTGGGCCAAGGATCTGGCCGCCATCCACGCCTTCCTGGACCTGTGGTGACCTCGGTGGGCGAACGCACCGTCGGCGACGCGGGCCAGGAACAGGTCGCCCCCCCGATCGAGGTCGTGGGGATCTCGCGGCGGTTCGGCGATCGCCCGGCCCTCAGGGAGGTATCGCTCACGGTCGGTCGGGGACAGGTGCACGCGCTCCTGGGCCCGAACGGAGCCGGGAAGACCACCCTGCTCCGCATCTTGGCCGGGCTCGTGCAGCCCGATAGCGGGGAGGTGCTCCTCGACGGACGCATCTGGGAGGAGCTGGCAGACCGGCGGTCTCGACGCCACCTCGGCCTGGTGCCCTCGGGGGACCGTTCGTTCTATCTCCGTATCTCCGGGCTGGAGAACCTCATCTTCTTCGCCCGCATGCAAGGCCTGGGACGGCGCGCGGCCGCCCGTCGGGCGGGAGAATGCCTCAAGGCCGTTGGGCTCGGCGATGTCGGTGGGACCTCGGTGGGGACGTACTCCCACGGGATGCAGAAGCGCCTGTCGTTCGCCAGGGCGCTACTCGTCGACCCGCCGGTGCTCTTGGTCGACGAGGCGACGCATGACTTGGATCCCCAAGGGGCGTTGCTGATCAAGGCCCTGGCCGGCGAGCGGGCTCGGGGAGGAACGGCCATCCTGTGGGCCACGCAGCGGGTCGACGAGATCCGGGGGTTCGCCAACCGTGTCACGCTGATCGACCAGGGGATCGTCCGATTCTCGGGAAGCGTGACCAAGCTGATGGGATGGACCGCTCCTCGGTCGTTTGAGCTACGGCTTGGGAATGGTAGGGCGAGTCCGGCCGTCGTGATCGGATCGGCTCGGGAGGCACTGGGCGGGCTCGCCACGCTCGATGCGTCCGGTGAGGCCGAGGAGGGGCACGTCGTGCTCTCGCTCACCGAGGGCGTGGCCCTGGGTCGGGCCCTGGCCAGACTCGATGAGCGGGGCATCCAAGTTCTCACCTGCCGGGAGGACGATTCTCCCATCGAGCGTGCCTTCCTCCGCCTGACGGAGGCCGGAGGATGACGGCCCGGCCCGACGTCGTTCGTCATCCGGCTCCGCTCCTCGAGGAGCTTTGGAAGCTGCCGGCGTTCTTCCGGCGCGACTTCCTGGTCATGTGGAGCTACCGTCTGGCGTTCTTCGTCGACTGGGCGAACCTCATCGCCCAGGTTGTGATCTTCTCGCTCGTGGGGAGGCTGGTGGATCCCCGTCTCCTCCCGTCGTTCGGGGGGACCTCCACCTCCTACGTCGAGTTCGTGGTCACCGGGATCGCGGTCGCCTCGTTCCTCCAGATCGCTCTGGGCCGGGTCGTGAACGCCATCCGAGAGGAGCAGCTCATGGGGACCCTCGAGTCGCTCCTGGTCACCCCGACGTCGCCGCTCACGATCCAGCTCGGATCGGTGATGTACGACCTTGCCTACGTGCCGCTCCGCACGGTCTTGTTCTTGGTGGCAGTCTCCGTCCTGTTCGGGGCGCGGCTCGAGGCCGGCGGCCTGATCCCAGTGATGGTGATCCTCCTGGTGTTCATCCCTGTCGTGTGGGGACTGGGGATGGTCGCCGCGGCGGCGGTCCTGACCTTCCGGCGTGGTGCGGGAGCCCTGGGCTTCGTCGTCATGGTCCTCATGATCGGATCCAACACCTACTTCCCGATCGATATCCTTCCGGAATGGGCTCGATCCATGGCGGCCCTGAACCCGATCTCGATCGCCGTGGAGGGGACGCGGGCGGCGCTGTTGGGCGGAGAGGGCTGGGGGGCAGTCTGGCCGACGATCCGGCTGCTCCTGCCGATGGCGGGGTCGTCGCTGTTGATCGGGGTGGGAGCCCTGCGGTTCGCCCTCCGCCGGGAGCGCCGTCGTGGGACGTTAGGACTCTACTGATTGGGGATGCGAGCGGTGATCAACGGCGACGCGAAGATCACGAAATCGGCGAGTACCGTCCACCGGGAGCTGGCGGAGGGCGGAGGAGTGCTCCTGAACCTCGAGTCGGGCTCCTACTACAGCATCAATCCGATCGGGTTGCTGGTCTGGGACCTCATCGCCGACGGCTGCACGTTCGACGAGCTCGTCTCGCAACTGCGCTTTCGCGTCGCCGATCCTCCCGTTGAGCTCGACGCGGACATCCGCGAGTTCCTGGGTGAGCTCGAGCACCGCCGGCTCATCGAGGTGGGGGGATGAACGGATCGGCCTGACCGCGACGACCGTGCTCCGTCGTGCCCGGAACCTCCGAGCGCAGATCGGGGCGGATAACGTCGTTCGGGTGATCCGGCACGACGAGACCGTCGACTGCGGCCCGCGCGGGCTGGGGATCCTGGACGCCTTCGCCCGGCCCACGGCGCTCGGGGACGCCCTCCGCGAGCTCGGGGGACGGATGGCCGGCGAGCAGGACTGGATGGAGGTCACGGCCACCATCGTCCGCTTGCATCGATCGGGCATCCTCCACGAGGGGGGCCGGCAAGCCTCGGATGGCCCGGTCGGGGACGGCGGATTCGGTGACCCGATCGTCCACGCGATGATGTTGAATGACCGGGCTCGAACCGGCGGCTTTCTCAGGGCCATCGCGCAGGTGGTCCGGCCCGGCGAGGTCGTTCTGGACATCGGCACGGGGACCGGGGTCCTGGCCGTCGGTGCAGCCCGGGCCGGCGCCGGACGTGTGTACGCAATCGAGGCCGGCGCCATGGCCGGCGTGGCTCAAGAGGTGATCGAGGCCAACGGCGTTGCCGACCGTGTGTCGCTCGTCGAGGGCTGGTCGACACAGGTGGCCCTCCCGGAGCGGGCCGACGTCCTGGTGGCCGAGATCATCGGGGAGCAGCCGTTCCAGGAACGCGTCCTGGAGATGACCCGCGATGCCCGCGCTCGCCTGCTGAAGCCCGGGGCCCGCATCGTTCCGAGCCGGCTCCGCGTGTTCGGTCTCCCCGTCGACATCCCGGCGGAGCTTCTCGCCTCCCGTCTCCTGACGCCGGCTGCGGTCGATCGCTGGCGGGCATGGTACGCGGTGGACTTCGGCCCGTTGGCGGAAACGGCGGGCGGTCTGAGCCACGTCCTCATGCTGGATCCGGATTCGGCGCGATCGCTTCCGGCACTCGCCGAGCCGCTCCTCCTGGCCGACGTCGACCTCGCCACGTTCGAGGAGGTCACGATTGGGTCCACGGTGCTCTCGAGGGCATCACGTTCCGGCGAGCTCAACGGCGTGGTGGTGTTCTTCGAGCTCGATCTGGCCCGCTCGGAGGTCCTGACGACCGACCCGAACCGAACCACGAACGCCTCGAGCTGGAGGAACCCCGTGTGGATCTTCGCCGATCCCATCGCGCTGTCGGAGGGAGATCCATTCCAGATCTCGATGAGCTACCGGGAGCCCGGTCGGCCGAACGGCGTTCGTATCGGGCGCGCCTAGCCGAAACGCGCCAACTCCTGGTGGGCCCCTCGACCGGGAGGAGGCCCGACATCGACACCTCCGATCTCCACCCACGCATGGGCGTCGATGGTCCTGGCCTCCACCGGCAGGCCGATGACGAGCTCAGGCCGCTCGCCCTGCTCCCGCAGGAGTCGGTAGAAGACCAGCGCGTTGCTCAGGCATCGCGGACGGACGGGGCCGACCCGTAGCGCCTTGAAGACGCCGCGTCCCAGCCTCACGGGCGGAACCGACCGGCGTGAGCCGGTGACCCGACTCAGCCGGGCCACCACGCCAGGAAGGTCGTCGCGGAGGAGCCAGAGGTGGACGGTGAGGAACCAGAACCAGGCTCTGGCAGCGATCCCCGCCTTCCGAACCAGGCCGATCCGACCCGGCGTCATGCGACCGCCAGGCACGTCTCCAGGACCCGATCCACGACGCCCTTGAGCGCGTCGAACCGGTCGGAGCGTGGCAGGTTCCAGATCGGCACCGTCGCCGCGAGTGCGGAGGTCCCGCGGAAGCAACGTTCGAGATCCTCCTCGACCGGCAACTTCCAGCTGAGCGCCCAGAGGTCCGGGATGGCCGCCACGGGATCGACCCGCTCGAGAGGGCCTCCCTCCGCACCCGGCCGGAGGAACACGATCCCCCGGATCGGAAGCGGGGCCCCCTCGCCCCGGCGGGAGTCCTCGATCGACAGGTGCACCCGATCCCGCTCCACCGCGACCTCACCGGTGCCTGTGAGGTCCAGCTCCGCGAACACGTCGCGACGGACCCGGAGCACCGCGGGCCCGGGGAAGACGAGGGGGTCCGGCGAGGGGCGGCAGCAGCTGATGTCCTCCGCGACCAAGCGGTGACCGGCGGCCACGAAGGCCCCCGCCATGGTCGTCTTGCCGAACCGTCCCGGCGCGGCGAACAGGAGCGCCGAGCCATCCACCTCGACGGCCGAGGCGTGCAGGGACATGTCCCCCCGGTGGAGGAAGCACAGCACGGCGGGGACGCCCCAGAGCCGGGTCTCCCGCCGGACGGGGTCGGCATCTCCCGGGACCTCGATCCGTGCCGCGGCAGGGTCGATGTGGAACCAGCCCTCCCGCTCCGTGCGGAAGCTGAACCCGTGATCCCGGACGTAGAGGCGAGCCCGGTCCCCGTCGCCTCCGCGGAGGGGCCAGTCGAGCGCAGCGGGACCGGTGGGCTCGCTCGTCCGCTTCGATGCCGTGATCTCCAGCGGATCACCGTCCGACCCGGGGCGGAGGTAGCGGAGGCCCACGTCGGACGTGACGTGGAAGCCGAAACACACACCGTCCGTCCGTGCCTGGCTCACGCCGCGTTCCCCCGGGCCGATCGCAGCCGGAACACCGCATCCCTCCACCATCTGACGTACGAGGAGCCGCGGCCGTACCGGGCGCGCAGGAAAGAGCGAGAGGGGACCGTGTACCCCACCACGAAGGCGGCGGCCTGGGGAGCCGGGAGGCGGAACGCCTGGGCGATCTGGTGCCGGGACGCGAGGGCCGGAGGCAGGAGTCGGCGAAGACGAGCGGCGTCCCCCGGGGGCCGGCGAGGCCGCCCCAGGGCCCCCTCCAGAGCTCGAGGCCGGACGGAAGGGGGGAGCTGGCGGAGGACGAACCACAGGAGCCAGTCGAGCCGGGCCCGCCTGGCCTCCTCGGCCGCTGCGGCCGCCTCGCAGACCCTGGCCAGGGCCACCAGGTCACGCCAGATGAGGAGCCGCCGACCGGGGCGCCCCTTGTCACTGATGAGGTGCAGCGCGGTGATCAGGAGGTTGTGGATCGGATGCGCTGCCCGAACCGGGCCGCCGGCGATCGGGATCATCCTCGATCGGCTCAGCATGGCTTGGAACGAGAGCCGCCGACCCCACACCCACGGCGGGATGTGATGGTGCAGGTCGATGGACCCACCATCCGAACGGATCAGGTTCACGCCCTCCCGGCACCAGCGGTTGAAGTAGCCGCGCGGCTGGGTCTGGTGGGCCGGTTCGGTGAAGCCCAGCCGGCGCAGGATCCCGAACGCCTCCTCGAAGCGGTCCGGGGGGACGAGGGCGTCGACGTCGAAGAACGGTCGGAGGGAGGCGTGGGGATAGGCCTGGGCGACCGCCGGCCCCTTGGTGATCACGAGCGGGATCCCCGCATCCTCCAGGGCCTGCAGGGCGGAGACCGCCGCGGCCTCGATCATCAGGCACCTGGCGGTCTCGATGCCACGAGCCTGGCTCAGGCGGTAGCGCGTGGCCGACGTCAGGTTCACGCTCGAGCTCTCCGCCGACAGCAAGGCCAGTCCGGCCAGCCGCTGTCCGACGATGGTATCCGCGTCTCGCGCCCAGGCCGACGGATCCGCGGGCGGTGTGATCCCTCCGTCGACGCCGTGGAACAGGGCCGCCACGGTTGCAGGGCCGAGAGAGGGCAGGAGCCTCGAGGGGGCGGTCTGCGTGCTCATGCTTCCCCCGTGATCCCCGCGGCGGACGGCTCGACCTCCCGATGGGCCAGGAACCACTCGATGGTCTTTGCGAGGCCGTCCCGGAGCGCGGTGTCGGCCTCGAACCCGAAGAGCGCCCGCGCTCTGCTGGTGTCCAGACGCCGCCGAGGCTGTCCATCCGGCTTTGAGGGATCCCACAGGATCGCGCCCTGAAAGCCCGTCAGCTCGCAGATGAGCTCGGCGAGCTGAGCGACGGTGACCTCCCGGCCCGATCCGATGTTGACCGGCTCGTCGATCTCCGGGCCGGCCGTGGCGGCCACGATCCCCCGGGCGGCATCCTCCACGAACAGGAAATCTCGTGAGGCCTTCCCCGTCCCCCACACCTCGATGCCCTCGCGCCCGGCCTCCTTGGCCTCCACGCACTTGCGGATCAGGGCGGGGATGACGTGCGACGTCTGCGGATCGAAGTCGTCCCAGGGGCCGTACAGGTTCGTTTGGATCAGGTAGAGGGTGTCGAAGCCGTACTCCGCACGGTACGACTGGCCCTGGACGAGAAGCATCTTCTTGGCCAGGCCGTACGGCGCGTTCGTCTCCTCCGGGTAGCCGTTCCACAGGTCCTCCTCGCGGAACGGGGGAGGCGTGTGCTTCGGATACGAGCAGACCGTGCCGACCACGACCATCCGGCCGACGCCGGCCCGCCAGCTCTCATGGAGCAGCTGGATCCCCATGATGGCGTTGTCGTAGAAGAAGCTGGCTGGGTGCGCTCGGTTGGCGCCGATGCCTCCGACGACGGCTGCCAGATGGATGACGGTGTCCGGGTGGTGGTCGGTGAGGAGCCGGCGGATCGCGTCCGGATCTCGGAGGTCGTAGTCCCTGCTGCGGGGGACCACCACGTCGGTGGCACCGGCCCTGCCGAGCTCCTCGACCACGTGACGTCCGAGGAACCCCGAGCCCCCCGTCACCAGGACGCGCTGCCCCGCGTACCAGCTCACGAAGCGACCCTCCCCGATGCGCTCGTGCGCCGCAACCGTTCCCGTCCCAGCTGCCCGGCCACTCGGAGCACGAACTCGGGGTTGCCGAGGAGGTACCGGCGCCACAGTCGTCGGGGCTCGCTGGCCAGACGGTGCAGCCACTCCAGGCCCGAGCGCTGCATCCAGCGGGGTGCTCTCCGCTTCGTTCCGGAGAGGAAGTCGAACACCGCCCCGACACCGACCAGCACGCCGGCGTCGAGTCGGTCCCGGAACTCATCCATCCAGTAGTCCTGCTTCGGTGTCCCCAGCCCGACCCACACCACATCGGGGCGGGCCCCGTTGACCAGTGCGGTGATCCGTCCTCGTTCCGACCGGGTGAGCGGCCGGAACGGCGGTGCGTACACACCCGCAATCTCGATCCCAGGATAGCTTCGCCGGAGGTGCTCCACGAGGCGCTCGAGACTCGCTTCGGTCCCGCCGTAGAAGAAGTGCCGGAGGCCGGTCTGGATGCCTCGCCGGAACACGGCGTCGCACAGGTCCGCTCCGGCGACCCGTTCGCCGACGGGCACGCCGAGTCGGCGGCCGGCCCATACGGCCGGCCAGCCGTCGGGCAGGTTGAGGTCGCCTCGATTCATCACGGTCTGGTAGGTCGGATCCTTGGACGCGAGGAGGAGGTTGTAGGCGTTGCACTGATGCACGATCCGTGCCCGGCCGTTGGCGTGACCGCGGTCGAAGGCCTCGGCCGCCTGCTCCACTCCCAGAGGGTCGATCCGCACGCCCAGAACGGCGTACGGCTCCGGGCGCGTCCCGACGAGTCGCAGGCTTCGGGCCGCGGCCCGCCAGACCAGCCAGACGTAGATGGCCGCCTGCCCCAGCATCGCCCACACGCCGGCGACCAACCCCTGGGTGGAGGCCACGACCAGAACCAGCGGAACGCCGACCAGGGTAGTGATGATCCGGGTCCCGGCGAGCGGTTTTCCCGTCATCCGGGCTTTGAGAAGGAGGATCGGACCCATGGCGAGGGCCCCCACCACCATCTGGAGCGCCAGGGGGACCAGCAGCGCCGGCCGCGCCTCGAACCCACGGCCGTACAGGATCGGGAAGAGCAACGGGGCCGCCAGGAACAGGAACGTGACGCACACCGCCACCAATCCGGCGGATCCCATGGCGACCAGCCCACCGACCCGCAGCGAGAGTCGTTCCCGGGCGGCGGCCAGCCGAGGCAACGCGAAGAATGAGATCGCCGTCGTCGCCAGCGCGATCGGCCCGAACAGGATCTGCGCGGCTCGCAGCTCTCCCAAGGCGCCTTCTCCCAAGACGGTCGCCAGCCCCAGGACGGTGACCTGGCCGCCCACCGCGTAGACGATGCTGGTCAGCGCCAGGAAGCCACCCAGCGGCCGGGCTTCACGCGACCACCAGCGGATCGCCGCGCGGCCTGGACTTGGAAGGACGCCCGCGATCCGTGCCCCGAGCAGGGCGCTGAGGCCGGCGCCGATCCCCCAGACCAGGACCGCGGTCGTCGCCGTCCCCCGCGACGTGATGAGCGGCCAGCCAGCGACCGATGCGATCAGCCAGACGGCATCGATGACAGCAGCCAGATGGGCCCTGCGGCGCCGGAACAGGACGTACCGGTACGCGTCCTGAAGGCACACGAATGCGATCACCGCGGCCAGAGCGACCAGCTCGCTTCGGTTGCTCAGGAGCCCCCCGAGCACGAGCGCCGTCGCGCTCCCCACGGCCAGCATCGCGACTGCGCCGAGCGCTCTGCGGGGGTGACCATCGGGCCCTTCCGAGGCGGGGATGGCCAAGAGCGGCTCGGTGATGAGGGCGCGCTGGAACCCCAGGACCACGATCGACAGCGCGAACGCCACCGTATAGGCGCCGAGACCATCCACTCCGGCAGCTCGGGCCACGGCCAGGGACACGACGACGTTGGAGACCGAGGAGAGGAGCTGGTCCAGCCCTGTCCACCCCAGGGCGACCACCTGGCGGATCCGCCATCTGGACCGGGGCCGAGCGGCGGCCTCAGCTGACACGGGGCGCACCTCGTTCCGACGCTCCCTCCTCGGAGGCCTCGATCGCCCCGGCGTAGATGCCCATGAGCCGATCGAGGTTCCGCTCCTCCGTGTAGCGTCGCTCGTAGATCGCTCGGGCGTGCCGGCCCATCCTCCCCGAGGTTTCGGGCGTGCGGAGGGCTCGCACGGCTTGCGCGAGGCCGGCGGCGTCCCCGGGCGGGAACAGGACCCCGCTCCGGCCGTCCTCGATCATCTCGGGAAACCCTCCGTGTGCTGGGGCGATCACCGGGATGCCTCGTGCACAGGCCTCGACCACCACCATGGGGAATCCCTCGTACCAGCGGGATGGAACGATCAGGGCCGTGGACCGAAGCAGCAGCCGCATGGACTCGTCGTGGGACAGCTGTCCTGCCACCAGCACCGAGGTATACCGAGCCAAGGATCGTTCGAGCGCCGGGCGAGCGGGCCCGTCCCCGACAACCACCAGCCGTCCGAGATCGTCGCTCCAACCGCTCGCCAGCAGATCGACGCCCTTCTCGTCCGAGAGTCGGCCCAGGTAAAGGAAGTGCTCGCCCGCCGCGGCCCGGCGTTCCCCCGGGTCGGGGGTCGAGTTAGGCTTCACGACCATTCGCTTCGCCGGCAATCCACCCGCGATCAGCCGGTCGCGCGCGAACGTCGAGAGCGCGACGAATCGCGACACGCCGCGCGACCAGGTCCGCAGTCCGCGATGGACCGATATCGACGCCGCCACGGGGATCGTGGCCAGCCGAGAGCCTCGATAGCAGCCGTGGACAACGCCCGGCCAGGGATTCCTCCCGACGCAGTCTTCACACGGAGCTCCGCTCCGGAACAGCAACCCGTTGGCACAGGCCAATCTGAAGTTGTGCAGGGTCGCGACGACCGGGACGCCGGCTTCCCGGCAGACGCTCAGGATCGACGGACTGATCAGCGGGAACGTGTTGTGCACGTGGACAACGTCCGGCCGGCGGTGGGCGAGCACCCCTCCGAGTCGGCGACGGTCGGCAGGGGACCACACCACGCGGGCCGGCACCGCGGCCTTTCCAATAATCGAGAACCCGGAGATATCGTCGCTCCGGCGCTCGTACAGGACCACGTCGTTCCCGGCGCCGCGGAGGAGGGAGACCTCCTGTTCCACCACTCGGTTCTCTCCGCTGGGCTGGCCCGAGCGGTACCGGTTATGAACGACCAGGATGCGCATCGACACCTCGCCTCTCGGTGGGCCTCGCCGACAGCGCGAGGCCCGTGATGACCGCCAGGACGAGCATGAAGGGCGGCTGCTCCCACCAATCGAACGTCACCGCCAGCGGAAGGCTCAAAGCCCAGCCGGCCAGGGCGGCTCGGGGGAGCCACTCCTTCCGCCGGCGGAGAAGGGGGAGGGCGATGGCCGCCAGGACGCTGGCGTACGCGGCGACGCCCAGGACGCCGATGTCGCTGAAGACCCCCAACGCGCTCGATAGCGCCGCGTTGAACGAGGTGCCCTCCGCCACCTGGAGCGCCTGGGCCTGCGCCCGCACGGGCAGCTCAGCCTGTTCGAGCCCCAGGGCCCGCACCGGAGACTCTCCCCTCAGGAAGAGGTCCGTGGTCATGAAGGCCGCCCGGCTCACGCCGTTGGCCGGGCCAAGGCCGAGAGCCCACCGGGAGACGCTGCTCCCCATCTCCTCGGTGACCAGATGAACCGAGGAGAGCTTCCCCGACTCACCTTCGGAGGCGCTCTCGAGGAAGCTCACCGCCGTTGTGCCGGCGGGAACCAACACGATGAGGACCGCAACCGCGGCCACCAGCGGGCTGGCCACGGCGATCCTCCTGACCACGCCGGGCGTCGTCAGCACGAGGATCGCGGCCGCCGCCGGCAGCGCGAAGATCACCTGCTTGGCATCGGCGAGCACCGGCATCAGGATCAGGAGCGGGGCGGCCAGCACCGTGAACACCAGCCCGACCATCAGCGAGCGGCCGAACCCCCAGGCGAGGAGGCAGAGTCCCGCCAGCGCCGTGATCCCGGCCATGACGTGGTGGCCCGCGCCGGTCCCGATCAGCGTTCCCTTCACGAAGTCCGCGTCCTGGGTGGCCGAGGCCTGATACAGGCCGAACCCGACCTGGAGGGCGATGATGACTCCCACGATCCACAGCACGATCCGTCTTGCCTCGGGGTTCGGGGGATCGATCAGCAGCATCAGGATCAGCGCGAACGGCTCCGCCCAGAGCAGGAAGGTCACCACCGGCCGGGCCAGATCCGAGGGATCCATCGCCCACGACAGCCACGTGACCCCAAAGAGAAGGAGCAGGCCGAGCCCGAGGCGGCGGGCCGTCGCCGTCCACGGCCGTCCCACCGCTCGGCGGGCCACCACCGCGGCCAGGCCCACGACGACGAAGCCGAAGTCGGAGAAGTTCACAATCGAGGGGAGGAACCCCGCGCTCGTGAACAGACGCGAGAGCAGGGCTCCGCACAGAGCCCCGATGGCCCACACCCATCCGGGGACCCACAGGAGCCCGATCGCGCCCACCGCGGCGACCAGCAGGAACGCCCGTGTTCCGAGACCCCACCTGGCCAGGGCCACGCCGAGCCCCAGCGCCGGTAGGTACCACCAGGGGCGCGAGACGAGGATGCGATCGGAGATCGTCGGCGCCCGGGTGTTGGAAGCCGTGCTCATGGGCGCGCTCCGGTCTGCGGGAAGGGTGAAGGCCTCAGGAGCCCGTCGAGGGCATCGAGCTTGTGGGACCACGACATGGAGCGGGCCCTGGCGATGGCGGCCCGACGCCGCCCGTCGGCCCGGGGGTCGTGAGATCGGAGGATCTCCGCGAGCGAGCGGACCACGGCGCCCCGGGAGACGCCCTTCACGGGGACGACGTAGCCCGCATCGCCCGACAGCACGGGCGGTCCGCCGGCCCCCAGCACGATGGGGATTGTCCCCCGAGCCAGGGCCTCCACCACCACCGCCCCGCATTCCTCGTGCATGCTCGGGAACAGCAGCACGTCCGCCCGGCCAAGCATGGCGAGGAGCTCCGGTCGTTCCAGCCACCCGGTGAACTTGACCCGGTTCGCCACGCCCAGCTCCCGGGCCAATCGCTCGAGCCGATCTCGATCCCGCCCCTTCCCGACGACCACGAGCCGGAGGTCGGGGACGTCCGCCGCGATCGCGGCGAGCGCTCGGATGGCCAGTGAGGTTCCCTTCAGGTGAACCAGCCGTCCGGCCGCGACGGCCAGGCGCTCGGTTCCGAGTGGACGATCTGGTTCGGCGATCTCTTGGGGGTCGATCCCGGCGTTCGGCACCACGCGACTCTTGACTCGGTGCCGAGCGGGGAGCCAGGCCAGGGTCTCCGGGTTCTGCGCGAGGATCACCGTGGCTCGCCGCCAGGTGAGACGGACCAGCGGATCGAGGTATCGGGCTACCCCTCGCCGGATCGCCCGCATGGCCTCGAACACCACGCCGCGGGGGCCCCACTCGGCGGTCAGTCGCCACGGCGCACGGACGCCCCCGCCCACCGGCCCCAGCACGAACGGGACACCGGGCAGGAACGTCAGGGCGGGAACGAACGCGGTGGCGAACGTGATGTGGTGCACGAGGTCGAAACCGATCTCCGCGTGGGCCCGGCGAGCGCTCCGTCCGGCCAGCAGCTGCCACAGGTAGTAGTAGAGCCGGATCCCTCGCTGCCCGCGTTTCCATGACCGAGCCCATGGCGGGAGGTCCAGGTAGAGGAAGCGCATCCTGGGCTGCGGCCACCGCCGCAGCTCGCCCTCGATCTCCTCCCGGTTGTTGGACCTGGTCAGGACCCACACGTCGTGGTGTCGTGCCATCGCCCTGGACCAGTTCCACCCCACGCCCGGCTCCGATCCGCCCCGGGGGTCACACGCGTACGCTGAAACGAGGACCTTCATCCGTAGCCCTCCAGTACCTCGTCCAGCAGGCGCTCGCGGTTCGCCAGGGCCTCGGCGTGGTCCCGTCTGCCCCCCGAGACCTCCTGAAGGAGCTCCAGCCCCGTCACCGTCAGGTAGAGGACCAAGACCCCCCGAGCGGTCTCCACCGGCACTCCGGTTCGGTGGGCGTACCGGCGCATCGCTCGCGTCAGCGGTCCCCGCCCGTGCAGCGACCCCCGGATCGACCGGATGGCTGCCGGGGCCACGTGCAGCCCTGACACGGCGAAGTGCCACAGATCCCAGAACGGCAGCCCGCGTCGATCAGCTGCTTCCCAGTCCAGGACCCCCACCCGTGAACCGCGGACGAACACGTTCCAGGGGGCGAAGTCCCCGTGGGAGAGCCCCAGCGGGACCGGACGCCGCCATCGGCTCGTGAGGAGCGACCGGACTCGTTCCAGGCGTCGGGCCCACTCTCCGTCGCGGGGTTCGTCCGATGGCAGCCGCTCCGCGAGCTCCGATCGCTCCCCCTGGGGCTGGAAGATTGCCCCAGCCGCGTCGACACGTCTGTCGTCGAGCTTCCAGGTCGATAGGCCCTTGCGGCCGTGGATCGGGCTGAGCACCAGCGCCGAATATTCGTCCAGGGCACCGCAGTAGAGGGTTTCGGGAACGTCCACCGTTTCCCGCACGCCGTTCAGGCTCTGCAGGTTCTCCCGCTCACGCTCGAGGCTCTGGATCTGCTCAGGGGAGAGGGCCACCTTCACAAACGCTCGAGTGCGACCCGACTGCTCCATCACGATCAACACGCAGCGGTCACCGCTGAACGACTCAGCGATGCCGATGCGGACGTCGCCCATCCCAAGGATCCGCCCGAAAGCGCCGGCGAGCGGGACCTCAGCCCGACTCCTCCGGCCGGGCAGCAGATGACCGAAGCCCGCACCGGCGGCCAGACGAGCCAGATGCCATCGCATTATCCCCGTCGGCGTCGCGGGTGTGTGGACGCTCATGGCGGCTCGAAGGACTGACGCGCTATCGGCCGGGAGGGCCCATCGGCTCCGCCCGCGGTCACTCAGGATCAGGTAGGGCGCGCCTCCTCCCTCACGCAGGAGGCCAAGGAAGCTCATGCGCCTTCCACCGCCTCACCGATGACGCTCGAGAATGCTCCGCAGGGCATGTTCGAGCACCCGGGGTGCCGTTTGCCCGGCGTCCAGGAGTCTCGCCCGATCAGATCCGCTCGCGATGCGAGCCCACTCCTCGACCTGCCGACGAACCTCCCCGCCCGAGAGTTCCCGCTTCCGGCGGTGGACGAGATCGGGCGGAGCGGCCAGGACCAGCTCCACGTCCGGGCGTGGCACCGCCTTGGCGAGCAGATCGATCAGGGATCCGGCCGCCCGCAGCCGATACCGACGCGGATCGACCTTGATATCCAGGAATCCGCGCTCCATGATCACCAGCCCGCTCCGCACGCGAGCGGGCCAGATCCGGAGCCAGTACCCGAGGACGTGGTCCATCCAGTAGTAGAGGAGTCGGATCAGCCCGGTGAACGTTCCGGACGGCTCGCCCTCGTGGGGGCGGTCCGCATCCGGTGCGGGCCGTCCGACGATGGCTCCGAGCCGTGGGAGCAGGTCGGGCCGCCAGTGGAGCCGGAGCGTTCGACGGAAGGCCGGGCCGAGCTCCTCGGAGAGCCGTCCGGCCAGGGTGCTCTTGCCCGTCCCGTCGACGCCGCAGATCGTCACGTACAGTCCCGTCGGCCTCCGGAGGCGCCGAGCGGTTCGGGCCACACGCCGGACGGGATTCCAGGGATCTCGGGCGAGCCGACGGATGGTGATGGCTCGTTTGATCCGTGCCGCTTCCGCGGCGGAGCGCACCACCGTCGCTCCATCCGCGTTGCGCGCCACGAGCCTGGAAGCCCAGGATCGCCCCATCACGACCCGAGCCGCACGTTCGAAGTCCTCGAACGCCCCATCGAGCAGGCCGGGAAGCGAGTGCAGCTTCCGTTCCCACCCACCCTTCCGGATCCGCTTGGAAAGCAGGTAGACCGCTTCCCATCCGGGCGTCGGCGAGGGGACACCCTCGCGGAGGGTAGAGCTCCTCAGGACCGGGGCCATAGGGATGCCGTACCTGCCGATCCCTCTCGGATCGTGGACGACGTCGATCGCGACACTCCGGAAGCCCGCCCCGACTACCTGGCCGAACACCAACGAGGCGGAACCGCCCACGTCGTACTCCAGCGTGGTGATGTGCTCGTATCCGTCCTCCTGGAGGGCACCGACGATCGTTGGCTCGACCCGCTCGATCGGCTGGTCCACGGCGATATCGATGTCGTGTTGAGTTCCGAATCCATCCGCGGGGTGCAGGAGCACGACCCGAGTGCCCGCGGCATCGAGCGATTCGATGACGGCCCGGACTTCCCGAGGGGTTCGGACTTGTGCCGCTCGTGGTCCGACCGGTTCGTGGGCAGTGACCGGGCTCATCGCCACACGGGGGGAAGTGTCCACCGGAAGGCTCTCAGCCACCCTGTGGCGAGACCAGGCGAGGTCCGGTCTCCGGACGCTCGCGGTCTTCCGCGGTCCGCCTCGGCTTCGTACGCCCCGTGTCGTCGGGCGGGAGTCCAGTGGTGATGTCGCCTCGGTCGGCGTCGCGAAGGAGGACTCCAACGATCGGGACACCTGCTCGATCCAGGGTCGCCACGGATCTGGCGACGCCCGTCGGCCTGGCCTGGCCCGCCCTGACCACGTGCAGCGCGGCGTCGGACACCCCGGCCAGCAGGGCGACGTCGCTCTCGGCCGATCCGGCCGGCCCCTGGATAAGCACCACGTCGAAGCGGCCGGCGAGCGCGTCCAGGACGCGAGGGAGCCGTGGCGAGGCCAGCAGACGCGTTGGGCTCTCCCGGGGCGCGGACCCGGGGGGGATCACCGCCAGGGAGCTCGCCGGTCCCACCCTGACCAGCGCCTTCGGGACGGAGGTCTCACCCGCGAGGATCTGTGCCAGACCCGGATCGCGCTCCACACCGAGGGAGGGATGGGCTCGTGGGTTCCGAATGTTCCCGTCGATCAGGAGTGTGCGCAGCCCGCGTTGGGCGGACACCACCGCGAGGGCGGCTGCGGCGTCCGGCGTGCCCTCCCGTTCAGTGGATGAGACCAGGAGCAGCCTCCGGATGTCCGAGCCAAAGCCCTCGCTGGTCAGACCGGTCAGGAGGAGGCTGAAGGCGTCGATGGTCTCCATGTCCAGCGCGGGCAGCTGTCGACGGCCAGGGGAGGGTGGGGCCTCCCCATCGCCCTCGGCCCCTCCCGGCCGAATCCTGCTGATCCATCCCCGGATTGAGGACAGGAGCGGTCGCCAGGACAAGCGCCGCATCGGGATCGCCGCCAGGACGGGCGCCCCGGCGATGCGCGCGGCCTCGTCGCGCGTCTCGACTCTCCGATCGATGTGCTCTCGGATGAGGGCCAAGCCGGCTCCGAGCGCGAAGCCCAGCAGGCCACCCACGGCGGTATCCCGGAACGGCTGCGGGGATGCGGGCGACTCGGGGACGACGGCGCGGATGAGCACGTCGCCGCCGCCGATACCCGCCGCTTGGCCGGCGACGGTGAGCTCCTCGATGCGCCCACGCAGATCACTCCGCTGGACCACCAGCTCGTTGCGTTCGATCTGGAACTGCTCGAGGGCGGCCCGCCGCGCCGACGGCGACCCTGCCCCCGGGCCGGTGAGGAGGTCCGCGATCTGCGCGTCCTTCTCCACGATCTGGTGCTCGACGCCGGCGGCCTGGCTCTCCAGGTTGGTG
The DNA here is from genome assembly GCA_937890785.1 of uncultured Actinomycetes bacterium. Classification (GTDB taxonomy): domain Bacteria; phylum Actinomycetota; class UBA4738; order UBA4738; family CALAEC01; genus CALAEC01. The sequence goes on along the minus strand of CALAEC010000044.1, from coordinate 12,989 downwards.
ACGATCTGCTCCAATGCCCGGATCGCAGTTCGCCTGCGATAGTCCAGGTATTCATCGGCGAATCCGTTGGCCAGGGCCGCGGCCAGCTCACCGTTTGGGGCGGACGATTGGATCTCCAGAAGCTCGTTCGTGAGCGGGGCAACCGAGATGGAGCCTGCCAGCACCTCGGGTGGGACCGCGAGCCCCAGTCGCTCGCCGACCGTTGAGGCGACGGGGCCGCTCCGAACGACCTCAGCCTGAGTTTCGATCGACACTTCGAGCCCCAGCGGCCCCCCGTACGCGCTCCCCAGCCCGAGCGAGGTGAAGGCGGCCTGGGGAAGAACGGGACGGACCACCACCCTGCTCGAGGCTCGGTACACATCCATCTGCCGGAGTGAGAACCACAGGGCGCCGGTCGCCGCGACGACCGTCGTGAAGATGATCAGCGCTTTCCGCCGCCACAGCCGAGCCAGGGTCCTTCCCGAGCGACCTTCGTCTCCGTCCACGTCACGTTCCTCCGACCATCGCATCCAACGCGGCTTGCACCGCCGACACGGGAAACAGGCGACGCCCGCCGAGCGTCCGAACGACCTCGATCCTCCCCGCGTCGGCCCAGTTCCTGACGGTGCGGGGCGTGGTTCGTAGGAGCAGCGCGACCTGCCCGGTCGTCAGAAGGAGCTCGTCGAGGTGGTACCGATCGGGTCGGAGTCCGGCTCCTTCGAGGAGCCTCAAGATTTCCGCTCGCTTCGAACCTTCTGCGGTCCCCGTTCCGTCGTCCACAGCCGTCGCACCTTTCTGTCGCGCGGAAGGGCCAACGCAAAAGGGACCCCCGCCGGGGTCCCTGGAGAGCGCTCCTTCCGCTCGTTCCCCTTCGACCATCATCTGCCGAAGGGTCCACGTTGGATGCTATGAGTGCGGAGTGTTACCTGTCAAGGCGAGGGGCTGGTCTCGGTCCAGTTCTCCGTCTAGGTTCATGCAGGTGTCGTAGCCGCGACGACGGCCTCTACGTCGTCGAATACTTCAAGTGCAACATGAATGTCCATCTCCGCGTTCGTAGGCTGGGATCGGCTACCCCTCGGCGAGGAAGGTGGGAACGATCTTCGGGACGCCATACCAGCTCACGGTTGCCTTGACACGCGCTGGCGAGGACTATGAGCCCAGGAGCCGCTCAGTGCTCGACCTCGGGGGGGCCCGGGACCCTGAAGAAGAGCCCTTCGGACCGGGCTTCCTGACACGCTTCGAGGAGCGAACCGAGGTCGACAGGTTGCTCCAGGACCTTGACCCGAGAGACCGCCAGCTCCTCACCCTCTGGTACGTGGAGGGACACCCCGTCACCACCATCGCCCGGAGGCTCGGCATCTCCCGGGTTCACTGCTACCGGTTGAGGGATCGGGCCCTGCGGCAGATGGTCGAGGCGTCTTCGCGGAACGTCGGATGAAGCGGCGATCCGTCGAGCCCGTGAGCGAGCGGAGCGGCGCGGCGGCGATTGGAGCGCCACCGGAGACCGCGTCAGTCGTGGATCTCCGGCCGGCGTACGAGCGCCCCAGGGTCAAGGCGGTCCAGCCGAACCGCTGGAAGATCCTCACGGTCGCCACGGCTGCGGTCGACCTCCTCGCGATCGCGTTGGGCCTGCTGGCCGCTGCGGCCCTGGGTGATGGCCCCCTCGGTGGTCAGGCAGGATCGATGGGCTCGCTCGCCGTGTGGGTTCCTCTCTGGTGGATCGTGTTTGTTGCCCTGGGCCTGTACGACCGCAGAAGGATTCAGAATCCAGCCCAGGAGCTGAAGCTGATCGTCCGCGGAGTCACGCTCGCGGCGGCGATCGCAGGCCTCTCTTCGTTCTCGGTCAGGCCTCCCATGCGCGTCGGCGAGTTGATCGCTCAGTCCCTGATCGTATGGGCGACGACGATGGCTACGGTCGGACTCGGACGACGAGCGGTCCGGAAGACCGTCCACGCTCTCCGGCGACGAGGGCGTCTCCGTCGACGTGCGCTGATCGTGGGCAGCGATTCGTCCGCTCACACGCTCGCGGACGACATCGGGAAGGCACCGTGGGAGGGTCTGGACCTGGTCGGATTCGTGTCCAATGACCGGTCCGCTGGGGGGGACGGGGCCCGCAGTCTCGGGACCGTGCACCAGCTGAGGGAGCTGACCGTCGCCTTCGGGATCTCCGAGGTCCTGGTGGCGCCGACCATCGCCGGGAACGGTCACCTCGGTGAGGTCGTGGCTGCATTGGACGGTGTCCCGGTCGATCTCCGGATCGCGCCCACCATCGACCGATTCCTGCCATCTCGTCTCGCGGTCCAGCCGGTCGGTGACCGGGCACTGCTCGGGGTGGAGCGCATCGAGCTTCAGCCGACCGCGCGGATGCTCAAGCGGGCACTGGACCTCGTCCTGGGTTCGATCCTGTTCGTGTTGGCCACGCCGATCCTGGCGATCGCGGCCGTCGCCATCCGGATCGATTCGACCGGCCCGGTGTTCTTCAGACAGCGCCGGATCGGAGCGCAGGGTCGGTCGTTCACGATGTGGAAGCTCAGGACGATGGATGCCGACGCCGAGGACCGCCGGACGATGCTCCTGGAAGCGAACGAGGCGGGCGGCCCGCTGTTCAAGCTTCGCGCTGATCCGAGGGTCACTCGGGTCGGACGTCTGCTTCGCCGGTGGAGCCTGGACGAGCTGCCGCAGTTGTTCAACGTGCTGGCCGGCGACATGAGCCTGGTGGGTCCCCGTCCTCCGCTCCCGGAAGAGGTCGCGACGTACGACTCGGAGATCGGACGACGGCTCCTCGTTCGACCCGGGATGACCGGATTGTGGCAAGTAAGCGGGCGAGGCGACCTTCGGTTCGAGGAGTACGTCCGCTACGACCTGATGTACGTGCAGAATTGGTCGATCGCGTTCGACCTTTACATTCTCCTGAAGACGCTCCCAGCCATGCTCTCGCGACGCGGGGCGTACTGATGCGGGCAACGGGACGCCCACCCAACATCGTTTTCCTTCTGGTGGACTGCCTTCGCTCGAGGAGCGTGTTCAGGGGGTCAACCGCTCGAAGACTCAAGGCGATCGGTACCCTGGTTGCGGAAGGCGCCTCATTTCCTGAAACGGTCGCCACCGCAACGGTCACGACGCCAAGCATGGGCAGCCTGTTCACGGGCACGCTCCCTCACACTCACGGGATCCGGGGACTCAACGAGGGGAAGCTGGATCCGGAATTGGCCACCATCGCGGAGATCCTGCGAGATCATGGCTACCACACGCACGCCGAGGCAACCGGACCGGTCGTGCCACAGTTCGGGTTCGACCGCGGCTTCGCGTCGTTCCATCATCGGGATGCCGACGACGAGAACGTGTACACGAGCTACTGGGACCGCTTGGAGCTCCGGTTGAAGTCTCTGATGGCCGAGTCGCCCTGGTTCCTCTACCTGCATCTGTTCGAACTCCACGAGTTTGCCGTCGTTCCTCGCGCGTTCAACCGACGCCGCTTCGGCAACACTTCGTATGAGCGAGCCCTTGTGGCACTCGACAACACCCGGCTGTCACGCCTGCTCGAGATCATTGGCCCGGAGACCTTGGTGATCCTCACTGCCGATCACGGAGAGCTGGTTCCTCGCTTCCATCTCCCGGTCCGCATCGGTGAGCGCGTCGGCAGGCAGCTGGGGATCCCCTCGATCCGCCGATATTTCGAAGACCGGCACGGCCACGGCAACCACGTCACCGAGGACCTCGTGCTCGTCCCGCTGATCCTCCGAGGTCCAGGCGTCCCGAGGGGCCTGCGGGTGGATGCGTCGGTCCGTCATGTGGACGTCTTCCCCACGGTTCTGGAGCTCGCGGGCGTCGATGACCCAAGGGCCTCACAGGGCGTCGGAGAGAACCTGGCGCCCTTCTTCCTCGGGAGGGGGAGGGCTCGGCCCGGGTACTCGGAGGCGCTCGACAGCCGACTCGGATACCCCCGTCCCATCCGGATCGCCGTCCGCCAGAACGGCTGGAAGTACGCGGAGACGCTGGACGGGTCGGCGCACTGGCTGTGGCGGCTCCCCGACGAGCGTCGGGATGTGAGCGCGATGCATCCGTCCGTTGCGGACAGGATGCGCGCTCTCCTAGGCCGATTCCGTCCCGCGGATGCCCTGGCCCGTGACGAGGCGGCGGCGTTAACGGTCTCGGAGCAGGCCGAGGTGGAAACCCACCTGCGGGGCCTCGGCTACATCGATTAGCGGCCCCCCTCTAGCACTTCGTCGTGCCGAACCGTCCCTTGGTGTCGTTTCCGAATTGGCGCCATTCGGCTCGCGTCCGTGCTTCCTGGCGCCATCGCCACCAGGTCGTCTGATCCGCGCCGACCAGGTACGTGTTTCGCTCGAATCGGTTACGTTTCCCCGAGTAGACCGCGTCGGCTTCGATCCCCTGGCCGACCTCGAGCCCGGTGGAGCCCATGCACATCACGATGACGTTGTCGTGAACGTCCAAACCCGAGATCAACGGGCTGGCGCCGTGCTGCTTCGCGAAGATCCCCCCCGCGTTCTTCTTCACCACGTTGTCGAAGATCTCGACGTCGGTGGACGTCCCGATGAGGATCCCCGCCCGGTCCCACCCCCCCGCTCCGGTGCCATTTCCGATGATGACGTTGTCTCGGATCACAGCGGAAGAACTACTCTCGTGATAGATCCCCGCGCCCGCGTTGTGTTCGATCCGGTTGCCGATGTATCGCGTCCCGGAGTTCCCGGTATCGGTCCACAGTCCCGTACCCACGTTGTGACTGAACCGGTTCCCCCGAACGAGCAGCCCCTTCGAACCGATGAACTTCGATCCGCCGGCCTCCCATCCCCATTCGAAGCCCTCGGTGTTGTTGTGTGTGACCACGTTGTTCTCGAAGACGATGCCTCGACCGCCGCCGCCGCAGACCCCCATCTGGCCCTGATCATGGACACGGTTTCCCCGAACCTCCGTCCCCCGCCCGACGCAGATGCCGATCCCATGGTTCCAGCGGACCTCGTTCTTCTCGATGAGCCAGTTCCTCGCGGCCCATCCGCCCACCGCTGATCCCTTGGCGGGAGTGGCGAACTTCTCGATCACGAGACCGCGGAGGACGACCCTTTTGGCCGGCCAGCTCGCGAAGGCGTGTGAGACGACGCTGGCCTCGACGGTATGCCCGCCCGGATCGTCGGCCAGGTAGATCTCGTCGGCCGCGTAGTCGAAATAGAAGGAGCCCGGAACGAGCTCTTCGAGGCTCGTCACCTGCCACAGGTTCCGATCGCCGAGGAAGACCCCCTCCGCGTACTGGCAGCCCGTATAGGTCGTCGGCCGGCACACGCCCTGAGGATTGGTGGAGTCCTCTTGGGTCTGGCCGCCGGCCACCCAGTACGGTTCCCTCCGGACGAAGGAGGAGAGGATCCGGGCGCCGCTCACGATTGGTCGGCGCACGCCGATGAATCGCTGGCCGGTCTTGGGCTGGAGGGGCTCAGTGAGCCGATAGGTTCCGCGGTGGATGCAAAACGTCACTCCCTCCGGGTGGGCATCGATCGCCGACTGGATGGTCATGCCGGGACGGATGTGGACGCCCTTGCACCGACGGGGAGGGGGTCTCGATTGTGTTGGCCCGGCCGGTTCCACGCGATGCCGGCCTCCGGCGGCGGCCCGGTCGCCCGGCAGCGGAAGGGGCGAAGCTGCCAGCGCGAGGGAAGCCGCGACACCCAAGATGAGCTTCATCAGCTCGCCTGATGATCGTGTCATGAGAACTGATCCAACCCGGCGGTCAGACGTCCTTCGCCGCGTCAGGGTAGCGGCAGCCGCACGGCCGAACGACGACATTCGGTGGATCGTCACCTGCCGAGCGCCGGTCGCAACCGCTTCGCCGCCACCTCCGGGACGTATTCCCGCCGCATCATGTCTTCGGCTCGCTGGCCCATCTCCTTGATCAGCCGAGGTTCACGGATGAGCGAGGCCATGCACCGCGCCAGCTCGGCGGGCCGACGGGGGTCGAACAGGAAGCCGCTTATCCCGTCCCGGACCGGGTCACCGGCATTGCCGTCGAGCCGCGAGTCGAGGACCGGCTTGCCGAACCGCATCGCCTCGAGCACGCTGACGCTTCGGTAGTCGCGGAGCGAGGGCATGACGAAGACGTCGCTGCTTTCGTAGAGGAAGCCCAGGCTCTCGTGCGGGACCCAGGGGAAGAAGCGGATGCGGTTCTCCAACCCCAGCTCTCGCGCCGTCCGAGCGTAGCGTTCACGCAGGGGTCCATCGCCGACGATCCACAGGCAGAACTCGAGACGTTGTGGAGCCAGAAGGAAGGAGGCCTCGAGCAGGGCATTGAGATTCTTCCTCGCGTCGAGCCTACCGACGAAGAGGAAGACCGGCCGCATGGGAGGGTCGGGGAGGTCGATGGGTCGCGCCAGGAGCACCTCTCGGGCGGGAGGGACAAGGAGGGGCGCCTGGAGCACCCTGTCGGACGCCGCCCCCAGGGTTCCCACGATCTCGTCCGCTGCAGCGGTGGTGTTGGCCAGGAAACGATCGATGAACGGAGCGAGCCATCGACGAAGCACCTTTCTGAGCCCGCCCAGTGGGTAGCCGGCGTATCCTGCGTTCTCCTGGAAGACCCAGACTCTCGCGCGGGCCCTCTTCGCGGCCAGCACGGCCCAGAGGAGACCCAGGTTGTATTCAAGCGCCAGGATGATCTCAGGGCGCGAGCGAGCCAGGATCGAGACGGCTCGAGGGGAGACGTAGAGCAGGCTCTTCCCCAGACCCCGAAACACGAACATCCTGGAGGGGACGGCGACCGAGGTCACCGCGCATCCCGCGAGTTCCAGCGCATCGAGAATGGATCGGTAGTGAGGTGGATAGGCGACGCCGAGGTCCCTCTGCGCGTATCGGACATGGGCGACCGTCACCCTGATGGGTTGACGATCGCGGCGGGGTTCGCCTTCGGACATCCGACCGAGGATAGCGTCCAGAGCCCCGTGCGAAGATGCGCCGATGTGACAGAGGGGTCTCCGTGAGGATCGTTCACTACTACGGTCCAGCTCTCTCGGGCGAGTTCGGCACCGCGATCGCCGTGCGGGGATGGTGCCGCGCCCTTGCCGAGGCGGGGACCGAGGTCGCGCTCGCCGCAGATACCGAGAGAGGGGCCATCCGACCGCCTCCCGGCGTTGAGGTGATCCCAGCAGGGAGCGCCTGGGTCGGCCGGCCGCTGCCTCAGACCCTCCGAACAGGTCTCGCCGGCGCGGACCTGGTGGTCCTCCATGGTGGCTGGGATCCGCGGAACCTCCCGGTGGCGCGACAGGCGGGTCGGTTGGATGTCCCCTACATCGTGACCGCCCACGGGGTTTACCACCCAGAGATCTTTCGTCGGAGGAAGCCGATCGCCAAGCGGGTGTGGTGGTCCCTGCTCGAGAGGCGACACCTGAGTGGTGCGCTGGCGGTGCACGTCTTCTTCGAGGAGGAGACCGAGCATCTCAGCGCACGCGGGATCCGCACGCCGGCCATCGTCGTGCCGAACGGCTATGCCGCTCCGATCGATGTCCACAGGTTGGGCAACCGGGACGGGTACCTCATCTGGCTCGGACGGTTCGCCCCGTTTCACAAGGGACTCGATCTGCTCCTGCACGCGGTCCAGCTCCTCCCTCCAAGAGACAGACCCCGCCTTCGGCTGGTGGGGGTCGACTGGCGCGGTCGGAGGAAGGTCGTCGCCCGGCTCGTGCGTGGGCTCGGGCTCGAACAGCACGTCTCCGTGGAGGGGCCGCTGCACGGCGATGCGAAGTGGGAGGCGCTGGCCGGAGCCCGGGGTTTCGTGTATCCGTCGCGATGGGAGGCGTTCGGGGTCGCGGTGGCGGAGGCCGTCTCGATCGGCGTGCCGACCCTTGTGACGCCGTTTCCGCTCGGCCGATTCCTCGCCTCCCGTGGAGGGGCCATCCTCAGCCTTCCTCAGCCGAAGGCCCTTGCCGAGGGACTGATGCGGCTGACGGACGCGGGGGCCGATGGGATCGGCCGGCGAGGCGCCGAGGTCGTCCGAGAGCACCTGTCGTGGGACCGCGTGGCCTCTTCCTGGCTGCAGCAGGTCGAGGACCTGCTCAGGGGGAGTTGACGGCGAGCCCCAGAGCCCTGTAATCGGTCCACGCCCGGCGGGGCCGCACTTACGTCGATTGCATCATTGCTTGAGTGCCTGGTTTCATCCGACAATCGAAGGCTGGGAAGGGGGCCCGTCGCGACCATCGATGTCGGCTGAGCATCCGAAGACCCGCCGGGCGATCCGGGGCCCGTGGAACACCCGGAAGGGATCGACCCTCGCCTTCCTGGTAGCGCTGGGCTTGGCTTGGCAGGTCCCGGTGACGGAAGCCCGGGAGACGGGCACGCTGCCGACGGGGTTCCAGGAGTCGACGGCCTTCAGCGGACTGACGCAGCCATCCGCCATCCGATTCGCGTCCGATGGGCGGGTGTTCGTGGCGGAGAAGAGCGGCCTGATCAAGGTGTTCGATTCGCTCACCGACGCGACCCCCGACGTCTTCGCCGATCTCCGCACCAACGTCTACAACTTCTGGGATCGAGGTTTGCTCGGGCTGGCCTTGCACCCCAACTTTCCGTCTACACCCTACGTCTACGCGCTGTACGCCTATGACTTCGACCCGAACGTTCCGACCGACTTCCCCCGCTGGGGGACGCCGGGAGCAACCTCCGATCCCTGTCCCACCCCACCGGGTCCGACCTCGGATGGGTGCGTGGTGACGGGCCGGCTCTCTCGGCTCCAGGCCTCCGGGAATCAGATGGTCGGATCCGAGCAGGTGCTCATCCAGGACTGGTGCCAGCAGTACCCCAGTCACTCCGTGGGCGATCTGGGGTTCGGGGCCGACGGCGCCCTCTACGTGAGCGGTGGGGACGGCTCCAGCTTCACCTTCGCCGATTACGGCCAGGACGGCAACCCGCTCAATCCATGCGGCGATCCACCCGGGGGGGTGGGGGCAACCCTCACACCACCGACGGCCGAAGGTGGATCCCTTCGCAGCCAGGACCTCAGAACCCCGGCCGATCCGACCTCGCTCGACGGGGCCGTCCTGCGGCTCGATCCGATCACGGGCCAGGCGCTCCCCACGAACCCCCTTGCGGGCAGCGGGGATCCGAACGCCAGGCGGATCGTGGCACATGGGCTCCGCAATCCGTTCCGCTTCGCCGTCCGGCCGGGAACCAGCGAGATCTGGATCGGTGATGTCGGCTGGAACACCCGCGAGGAGATCAACCGGCTACAGGCTCCGACGTCCGGCGTTCGGAACTTCGGCTGGCCCTGCTATGAGGGGGCCGGTCGCCAGAGCGGATACGACTCGGCGAACCTGAACATCTGCGAGAACCTGTACGCGGAAGCGGGCGCGGTGACGGCGCCGCACTTCTCTTACGCCCATAACGCCACGATCCTGCCGGGGGAGCCGTGTGGAACCGGTTCCTCCTCGACATCGGGGCTCGCGTTCTACGAGGGGGGAGACTATCCGGCGGCCTACGACGGCTCGCTGTTCTTCGCCGACTACTCGAGGGACTGCATCTGGGTGATGTTCCAGGGGTCGAACGGCCTTCCCGACCCGGCGAACATCGCCACCTTCGTGGCGCCGGCCGCCAACCCGGTGGATGTCGAGATCGGCCCCGGCGGCGACCTCTTCTACGTCGACTTCGACGGGGGCACGATCAAGCGGATCGAGTTCTTCCGCGACAACCAGCCTCCCACCGCCGTCGCTGCGGCAGCCCCGACCAGCGGATCGGCGCCGCTGACCGTGAACTTTGATGGAACCGGCTCGAGCGATCCCGATCCGGGGGATTCCCTGACCTTCGCCTGGGACCTCGATGGAGACGGCCAGTTCGATGACTCGAACAGCCCGCAGCCCACGAGGACGTATGCGGCCGGCAATTACACCGTGCGGCTCCGGGTCGCGGACGAGTTCGGGGCCACGGACGAGAGCGATCCGATCCTGATCAGTGCCGGCAATACCGGACCCACGGCGGTGATCGACTCACCGTCGGCGACGCTGACGTGGAAGGTCGGGGATCCGATCGCGTTCTCTGGGCACGCGGACGACCCACAGGACGGGCCGCTGCCGGCGGCAGCGATGAACTGGGATCTGGTCTTGCACCACTGCCCGACGACGTGTCACACGCATCCGATGCAGTCGTTCCCCGGCGTGGCGTCGGGGTCCTTCTCGGCACCGGACCACGACTATCCGTCCTGGCTCGAGCTCCGGCTGACCGCAACGGATTCGGACGGTCTCCAGGATGTGGAGAGCGTTCGCCTCGATCCGAAGACCGTCGATCTGACGTTCGCGACGGACCCGTCCGGTCTCCAGCTCACCGTGGGGGCCTCGAGCGGCACTGCGCCCTTCAGCAGGACCGTGATCGTCGGATCGTCGAACTCGATCAGCGCTCCCACCCCTCAGACGGCCGGCGGGGTGAGCTACCAGTTCTCCTCCTGGTCGGATGGCGGCGCCCAGACCCACAACATCACGGCGCCCCAGGCTCCCACGACCTACACGGCGACGTTCAACCAGGTGCCTTCCGGCTGTGCACCGGGTCAGTTCGAGGCCCACTACTTCAGCAACACCACGCTGAGCGGAACTCCCACGTTCACCAGGTGCGAGTCGGCGATCAACAACGACTGGGGAACCGGCGGTCCGGGCAACGGGGTCCCCACCAACAACTTCTCGGCCCGGTGGATCGGAACGCACAGCTTCAACGCCGGTGAGTACACCTTCACAGCCACCTCCGACGACGGGATCCGGGTGTGGGTCGACGGCGCCCTCATCATCGACGCCTGGAAGGGCCAGCCCCCGACCACCTACACCGCCGTTCGCACGCTGACCGCCGGGGACCACCAGGTCAAGGTGGAGTACTACGAGGGAGGCGGCGGCGCGGTGGCAAAGGTGAGCTGGGCCACGACGCAGCCGCCACCTCCGCCCGGCTGCGCGACCGGCCAGTTCGATGCCCATTACTTCAGCAATACAAGCCTGAGCGGCACGCCCACGTTCACCCGGTGCGAGTCGGCCATCAACAACGACTGGGGGACCGGTGGCCCAGGCAACGGGGTCCCCACCAACAACTTCTCGGTCCGGTGGACGGGGATGCACACCTTCGCCGCCGGTGACTACACGTTCGCGGCCACCTCGGACGACGGGATCCGGGTGTGGCTCGACGGCACCGTGATCATCGACGGGTGGAAGGACCAATCGGCGACCACCTACACCGCCGTCCGCACGCTGACCGCCGGGGACCACCAGATCAAAGTGGAGTACTACGAGAAGTCCGACAAGGCCGTGGCCAAGGTGAGCTGGGGCGGGTCCGAACCGCCACCGCCCCCGCCGCCACCCCCACCCCCCGGCTGCTCGATCGGTCAGTTCGATGCTCACTACTTCAGCAACACCACACTGAGCGGCACGCCGACCTTCACCCGATGCGAGTCGACCATCAACAACGACTGGGGGACCGGTGGCCCCGGCAACGGCGTCCCGAACGACAACTTCTCGGTCCGGTGGACGGGGATGCATTCCTTTACCGCGAACGAGTACTCGTTCACGGCGACGTCGGACGACGGCATCCGGGTGTGGGTCGACGGCGTCCTCATCATCGATGCCTGGAAGGGCCAGGCCCCGACCACCTACACGGCGACACGGACGCTCACCGCGGGTGACCATCAGGTGAAGGTGGAGTACTACGAGGGCGCCGGCGGTGCCCTGGTCAGGGTTGGTTGGGCCGTCGCCCAACCACCTCCACCACCCAGTTGCCCCAGCGGCCAATTCGATGCCCACTACTTCAGCAACTCCAGCTTGAGTGGCACGCCAACCTTCATTCGGTGCGAGGCCGGCATCAACAACGACTGGGGGACCGGCGGCCCCGGCAACGGGGTCCCCACCAACAGCTTCTCAGCACGCTGGATCGGCACACACTCGTTCGGCGCCGGTACCTATACCTTCACCGCAACCGCCGATGACGGGATCCGGGTCTGGGTCGACGGCGTCCTCATCATCGACGCATGGAAGAACCAGCCCGCCACCACCTATACGGCCAGCAGAACGCTTGCCGCCGGGGATCATCAGGTCAAGGTGGAGTACTACGAGGCCAGCGGCGGCGCCGTGGCCAAGGTCAGCTGGGCCCCCGTCTGAGCCCGGTCGCTCACCCCGCTCCGATCTGGGCGAACGTGCAGTCCTCCGGGTTGCGGTCGGGGCGCCATCGGAGGAACTGGGCCAGGTGGCGGAACCGGCGGCCGCCCTGGAAGTGGTCGTACGCCACCTCGACCACCAGCTTCGGCTCCAGTGGGATCCAGTCCTTCTCCTGCTGTCGCCACCGGCTGGGGCCGCCGAGGATCACGCCGCCGGGGAACCCGCTCCCGCCCTCGAGCGGCTTGAGCTTCTCCACCAGCTCCTTCCGAGTCTTCATCGAGAACGCCCCGGCGGCCCCGACGTGGTGCAGGTTGCCGTCCTCGTCGTACAGCCCCAGGAGCAGCGACCCCACTCCCTCGCCCGACTTGTGGATCCGGTAGCCGCCGACCACGCACTCGATCGTCCTGGCGTGCTTCACCTTGACCATGGCCCGCTTCCCCGGCTGGTAGGTGAGGTCCTCGCGCTTGGCGATGACCCCGTCGAGGCCGGAGTCCTCGAGCTCGTCGAACCACCGGACGGCCTCGTCCGGATCCTCGGTCTGCGGGGTGAGGACCACCGCGGTCTTATGCGCCAGGATCGACCTCATCGTCCGCGTGGTCGGCTTCGGCTCGACAATCTTCGAGAGCCGGTCCCACCGCTTCGCCAGCGGCTCCTTCATGAGGTCCTTCGACCCCTCGGCCAGCAGGTCGAAGGCCACGTACGACGAGGGCGTTTGCTTCGCCAGCAGCCGCACCCGCGAGTCGGCGGGATGGATCCGCTGTTGGAGCACCTCGAAGTCGAGGGCGCCGTCGCCGGCCACCACGATCTCGCCGTCGACCACGCACCGCCGGGGGAGCGTCTCCAGCAGCGCCTTGACGAGCTCGGGGAAGTACCGCTCCAGCGTCTTCCGGCCCCGGCTCCCGA